>NZ_JBVVQU010000005.1:0-170234 GCF_055811555.1 Mesorhizobium sp. WSM4813 | reverse complement strand
ACCCACCCCCGCCTTCGCCCATGCCTCCGATCGCGGCCACGTCCTGCTTCTGTCCACCGGCTACTACGTCGCCGGCGGTGCGCTCGCGGTCGCCGCCAGTTTCCTTATCCTGGCACTGGTGCCCTCAGACTTTCCTGACCGCTTCTGGCGGCGGCGCCTGCCGCTTTTCGCATTCGGCGACGGCGCACGGGCAATCGCCAGCCTGATATCCTTTGCCGGCTTTGCAATTCTTATTGCGGCCGGCTTGTTCGGCAGCCGCGATCCGCTTTCCAACCCGCTGCCCCTGGCCATCTGGACGCTGCTCTGGGTCGGGCTGGTTTTGCTGCAGGGGCTGCTCGGCGATCTCTGGTCATGGCTGAACCCCTGGTACGGGCCTTGGCATGTCGTTTCCAGCCTGTTCGGCAAGCGGCAGACATGGCGCCCGCCTCCGTGGCTCGGCTGCTGGCCGGCCGTCGTGCTGTTCTTCGCCTTCGCCTGGTTCGAGCTGATCGACCCGGCGCCCGACGACCCGGGGCGGCTCGCCTGGGCTGCCGGCCTCTATTGGCTGCTGAGTTTTGCCGCCATGCTGATGTTCGGCTACCGCGACTGGAGCCGGCGCGGTGAGTTCCTGACCGTCTTCCTTGCCATGGTGGCGCGCTTCGCCCTCCTTGAGCGCAATGAAGACAAGCGCAATGAAGGTGGGCGCAATGAAGGCGGTCGACTCAGTCTGTGCTGGCCGGGCGCCAAGCTCAGCGATGCCGCGCCGCTGTCGCTCAGCGGCATTGTTTTCCTGCTGCTTGCGCTGTCGTCGGTCTCCTTCGACGGCCTGTCGAAAACCTTCTTTTGGCTCGGCCTGTTCGGCCTCAATCCACTGGAATTTCCGGGCCGCACGGCGGTGGTCGGCATCGGCAGTCTCGGGCTAGTGCTGATGTTCATTCTGCTCGCGGCCGCGTTCATCTTTGCAATTGTCCTTGGCCAGCGTCTTGCCGGCAGCCCGCATTCTCTCGGTCGAGCCGCAGGGCTGCTGGTCTGGTCGATCGTGCCGATCGCGCTCGCCTACCATGTCGCGCACTATCTGACCGCGCTGCTTGTCGACGGCCAATACGCCATGGCTGCGCTTTCCGACCCGTTCGCGCTGGGCTGGAACCTGTTCGGCACCGCCGGCATGCAGATCGAAGCCGGCGTCGCCGCCGGCGCCGGCTCGGCATGGTGGCTGTGGAATCTCCAGGCCGGCGACATCATCATAGGCCACATGCTCGCCGTGCTCGTTGCCCATGGCCTCGCCCGGCGATTGCACCCGGTTCCCGCTCGCGCCGCGCTCAGCCAATTTCCGCTCACCGTGCTGATGATCGCCTATACGGTCTTCGGCCTGTGGCTGCTTGCCACGCCGGCGGCCGGATGAGACAAAAGCCCGGCTCGATGGCGTCGATTGATCCCTGGGAAAGCTCGCTTGCCACATCAGGGCTTTGATGATTTAGTTTGTACACATGCAATTTCGGCGCTCTTACCGGAGTGGCCGGCCTCGCTACAGCCATTGGTCAAAACTCAAAAAACAAGGGGAACTGCCGTGACTGACAAGAATGGGTTTTTCGATCTCTCCAAAACCGGTCTCACCCGCCGCACGGCGCTCAAGGGGTTGGCCGCAGGCGCCGGTCTCGCCGTCGCGCCTGGGTTCGTGCGCTACAGCCAGGCGCAAAGCTCGGCGCCGATAAAGATCGGCTTCCAGTGCCATCGCACCGGCATTGGCGCTGCCTATGGCCGCTGGTACGAGAGGACTACCGCCGCCGCGGTCAAGGCGATCAACGAAGCCGGCGGCATCAATGGCCGGCCGGTCGAGGTGATCATCGAGGATGACGGTACCGATCCCGGCCGTGGCGCCGAAGTGGTCGGCAAATTCGCCACCCAGCACAAGACCGACATCGTCTACGGCACGCTGTTTTCGCATGTCGTCATCGGCTCGGCGCCGGCCGCCGGCGAGGCCAAGATGCCCTATTTTGTCGTCAGCGAGGGCCACCACGTCGCCTCGACCAAGCTCAACCGCTACGTCTTCCAGCCCGGCATCACCGACGTGAAGAGCCAGATCCAGGCGATGGCGCCGTGGATCGCGGCGAATGCCGGCAAGAAGGTGACGCAGATCTTCCCCGATTTCGCCTTCGGCTACGATCATCGCGACTACCTACCGCCGGCACTGAAGGCGCAAGGCGCCGAGGTCATCGCCCAGATCGCCATCCCGCCGACGGAATCGTCCTTCACCAAATATTTTCCGCAGATCCCGGCCGAAACCGAAGTGATCTACCACGTCATGGTCGGCCCGGCGGTGCTCACTTTCGTCAAGGAACTCGGCGAATTCTACGGCTCCAACCGACCGCAGCTGTTCGGCTTCATCGATTCGCTCGAAGCCACCGACATCAACAGTCCCGGCCTCGAATTCCTCGACGGCAGCCATTTCTGGGAAGGCTCGCCGCGCTACGCGCAATCAGATGATTCCGCCGCGCAGAAAGCCTATCGCGCCGCCGTCGGCATCGACGACAATGGCGCTGCCGTCGGCGATCCGAAGGATGTCTCCACCGCCGCGCATATGTTCGGCTGCTGGGAAACGCTCTACGTCGTCAAGAAGGCGATGGAGGATGCCGGCTACAAGGGGCCGGAAGACCGCGCCAAGCTGGTCGAGGCGACCGAGGCCTTGACCGAGTTCGCCGAAGGTCCCGAGCATCCGCAGGGGCCGAAGACCTTCAACGGCAAGATCCACCAGTGTTTTGGTATCCAGAACATCTCCAAGGTCGAAGGCGGCCGGCTGAATGTCGTCCACAAAACCAAGATCGAGGACGGCCTATACGAGCCGGAAGGCGATTACACGACCCAGCCGCTTTAGGCTCGGCTTAGCAGCAAGCGTGAGCGCCAAGCCGCCCCCCTCTGTCCTGCCGGACATCTCCCCCTCAAGGGGGGAGATTGGCTGTCACGAATGCTTTCGCCAATTGCCAAGGCCGGTGAATGGCCGCCTTCGTACGAACTGCCAATCTCCCCCCTTGAGGGGGAGATGGCCGGCAGGCCAGAGGGGGGTGCACCTGGCACCTGCCAGCGCATAATGGCCTTCGGACCTCATCTTCTCCTCGCCGCCCTCGAAGGCCTCGTCACCTCCGCCGTGCTGGCCCTGACGGCGCTTGGCCTGTCGCTGGTGTTCGGCGTCATGCGCGTCGTCAATGTCGCCCATGGCGAGTTCTTCATGCTGGGCGCGGTGCTTGCCTGGGCGATTTCCACGGCGATATCAGGCCATCCGGCGCTCGGCTTCCTGACTGCTCTGATGCTGGCGCCGCTGATCGTTGGGCTGATCGCGCTCGTCTCCGAACGGCTGGTGCTGCGCCGGCTGAATTACAATCCGGAAGCCACCATCGTCGCCACCATCGGCATGCTCTACATCATCCAGCAACTGGCGCTGACTTTCTACGGCCCGGAGGCACGGCCGGTTGAAGCGCCCTTCAGCTACCGCATCCTTTTGCCGTGGTTCGGCTACTCCGGCTACAAGCTGTCGATCATCGCCGCGTCCGCGCTTTTGCTCGTTGCGACGTGGTTCGTGCTGACCCGCACAAAAATCGGCCTTGTCATGCGCGCCACGCAATATGACAGCGAGACGGCGCAGGCCTTCGGCATCCCGGTCGACCGCGTCTACGCCGGGGTCTTCGCGCTCGGTGCCATGCTGGCGGCGGTGGCCGCGGTGCTGATCGTGCCGATCAGTCAGGCGCATTATCTGATGGGGCAGGACCCGCTGCTGCTGTCCTTCATCGTCGTCATCATCGGCGGGCTCGGCTCGCTGCGCGGCACCGTCGTCGCCGCCGTGCTCATCGGCCTGTCGGATGGCATCATCTCGGTGTTCTTCTCGCCGACGCTCGCCAAGATCATCGCCACGCTGCTGGTTGCCATGGTGCTGGTGTTCCGGCCGCAAGGCCTGTTCGGATCGGCGTCGCGATGAAGGAGGCTTCACCGGCAAAAGCCTATGCGTCGCATCTGGGCGTCATCGCGCTGCTTTTCGCCCTAAGCTTCGTCCTGCCGGAATATCACCACGGGCTGCTCGCCCGCATCATGGTGCTGGCGGTTTTCGCCATGGGCTACAACATGCTGTTCGGCTATGTCGGGCTGCTCAGCCTCGGTCATGCCATGTTCTTTTCGGCTGGGCTCTATGGCGCAGGCCTTGCCGTCATCCATCTCGGCTGGAGCGTGCCGGCCGCCTTCGCCGCCGGCCTTGCCTGCGGCGCGCTTCTCGCGCTGGTGATCGGTCTGCTGGCGCTGCGTACTTCCGGCGTCGCCTTCATGATCGTCACCATGATGTTCGCGCAGGTGTTCTATCTCATAATCCTCTATTTCGCGGCCTGGACCGGCGGCGATCAGGGCCTGGTCGTGCCGCAGTCGGCGCGTGTGCTTGTTTTGGGCGACACGTCGCTCGGCCTTACCAACTCGACCGTGCGCTACATGAGCGCGCTGGTCCTGTTCTCGATCGTGCTGCTGGTAGCGCTCGTTATCGTCCGCTCCAGGTATGGCCGTGTGCTGGTCGCCATTCGCGAAAACGAGGAGCGGACCAAGATGCTCGGCTACGACATTTTTTCCAACAAGCTCGCCGCGGTCGTCCTCTCCGGCACGATCTGCGCGGCTTCGGGCGCCGCCTACGCGCTGCTGTTCGGTTATGTCGGCTCGACCTTCGCCTCGGTGCAATATTCCATCCTGCCGCTGCTCTGGGTGCTGCTCGGCGGTGCTGCCACCACGCTCGGTCCGCTGATCGGCACGCTGTTCATGTACTATGTCGTCGACATCACCAGCGGCTACACCTCGGCCTATCTGCTGATCGTCGGCATCGCCCTCATCCTGCTGGTGCTGTTCTTTCCCAAGGGCATTCTCGGCACCGTCCGCCAGCGCTGGCTCGGATGGCTGCCATGATGCCGCTGCTGACGACCAAGGGCCTGTCCCGCAATTTCGGCGGCCTGCGCGCCGTCGACGGTGTCGACTTCGCGCTGATGCCGGGCGAGATCCGCGCCGTCATCGGCCCTAACGGCGCCGGCAAGACCACCTTCGTCAGCCTGGTCAGCGGCCGCATCCAGCCATCGTCGGGCATGATCGTCTTCGACGGCGCCGACATCACCAACCTGCCGGCCTACGCCAGAGTCCGCCTTGGCATTGCCTACACCTTCCAGATCACCAGCGTCTTTGCCAACCTCACCGCTTACGACAACGTTGCGCTGCCGGTGCAGCGCACGCTGACCGATGGCCGCTCGAAAGGCGCCGTGTATGCCGGCGCCATGGCGGCGCTTGAGCGCACCGGCCTTGCCGACCGCGCCCATATGCCGGCCGGTCAACTGTCCTATGGCCATCAGCGGCTGCTCGAGGTGGCGATGGGGCTGGCGCTGAAGCCGCGCCTGCTGATCCTCGACGAGCCGACGCAGGGGCTGGCCGACAGCGAGATCGACAATTTCATCGGGCTGGTGCGCGAGATCGCCAAAAGCGCCACCGTGCTTCTGATCGAGCACAACATGCCGGTGGTCATGCAGCTCGCCGACCGCATCACCGTCTTCAACGCCGGCAAGATCCTGGCCGAAGGCACGCCCGAGCAGGTCCGCGCCAATGCCGAGGTGCAGGACGCCTACCTGGGGACGGCCCCATGACTGAACCACGGTCTGAAGCTCTGACCATCTCCGGGCTCGACTGCTTCTATGGCGAGGTCCAGGTGCTCTACGGCCTCGACCTCATGCTGAACAAGGGCGAGGTGCTTTGCCTGTTCGGCCGCAACGGCGCCGGCAAGACGACGACGCTGAAGGCGATCATGGGCCTCGTTCCCTCACGCGCCGGCTCGATCAGGCTCGACGGCAAGGAGTTGACCGGCCTGCCGGCGCATGACGTGCCGAAGGCCGGCGTCGCCTATGTGCCGCAGGGCCGGCGGCTGTTCGCCGAGATGACGGTGGCGGAAAACATCGAGATCGGCCTGATAGCCCGCGGCAAGGGCAAGGCGACGCGCGAAAAAGTGCTCGACCTCTTCCCATTGCTGCGCCAGCGGCTGAGACAACGCTCCGGCACGCTATCGGGCGGCGAGCAGCAGATGCTGGCCATGGCGCGGGCCCTGTGTCTCGAACCGCAGGTGCTTCTGCTCGACGAGCCGACCGAAGGGCTGATGCCGTCGATGATCGCCAGGATCCGTGAGACGGTGTCGAAGCTGCGCGATCTTGGCGTCTCGACGATCCTGGTCGAGCAGCGGGTCGATGCGGTGCTGTCCGTCGCCGACCGGGTCTCGTTCATCGAGAACGGTCGCAACCGCGAGACCGTCGATGTCGAGGAGCTCCGCGCCGATCCGTCGGCGGTCCGCCGCTATGTCGGCGTGGGTTGATCAGCCAAAGAACAGAAAACCCGCGATCAGGAATATCGGGATCAGCACCGCGCCCGACCATGCCATGTAGCCGAAGAAGCCCGGCATCTTGACGCCGCGATGTCTGGCAATGGCGTACACCATGAAGTTCGGCGCATTGCCGATATAGGTGTTGGCGCCCATGAACACCGCCCCGGTCGAGATCGCCGCCAACGTCGAAGCGAAGGTGGTCATCAGATGCTGCGGATCGCCGCCGGCGAGCTCGAAGAACACCAGATAGGTCGGCGCATTGTCGAGGAAGGATGACAGCGCTCCGGTCATCCAGAAATAAGCGAGGTCGTTTGGCTCGCCAGTCGGCGAAGTAACAAGCGAGACCAGCGGCGCCAGCGCCCCGTCGGGGCCGGCCCTGAGAATGGCGATGACCGGCACGATGCAGATGAAGATGCCGGCAAACAGTTTCGCCACTTCGGCGATCGGCTCCCAGTGGAAGTTGTTCGCCTGCCGGTGGCTCTTGGGCGAGACGCCGAGGGAAAGGAAGGCAAGCGCCAGGATGACGGCGTCGCGCACGAGGTTCTGCAATTCAAGGCTCACGCCCTGCACGGAGAAAGCCACGCCCGGCTTCCAGGTCGCGGAAAGCAGGATCGCGCCGATCACTCCGGCCAGCAGCGGGAGGTTGGGCAGGCCTTGGATGCGCACCTTCGTATCCGGTGTCGGATCCTTGATCTTCGGCGCGCCTGCCTCGCGGCGATGCAGGACTATGTCCATAGCCAAGAAGGCGGCCAGCACCAGGCCGCCGACGAACAGTGTCTCCTGATAGAGGTTGGTGGTGGTCCAGAAGAAATCGACGCCGCGCAGGAAGCCGACGAACAGCGGCGGATCGCCGAGCGGCGTCAGCGAGCCGCCGATGTTGGACACCAGGAAAATGAAGAAGATGACGACATGGGCGTTGAAAGGCCGGTTGTCGTTGGCGCGCAGGATCGGCCGGATCAGGATCATCGAGGCGCCGGTCGTGCCGATGACCGAGGCGAGCATCGCCCCGATCAGCAGCAGTCCGGCATTCACCAGCGGCGTGCCATGGATGTTGCCGGCAACGAGGATGCCGCCCGAAATGGTGAACAGCGCAAACAGAAGAATGATGAACGACATGTATTCGGTGAGCAGGGCATGCAGCACCGCCTCCGTGGCCGAAGGCATGCCGAAGGCCACCGCCAGCGGCACGACCGCAAGGGCCGCCCAGAAGAAGGTGATCTTGCCGTAGTGATGCTCCCAGACATGGTGGAAAAGCAATGGCCCGGTGGCGATCGACAGAAGCAGGCCGGCAAAGGGCAGCGCCCACCACAGCGACATTGTTTCGCCCGGCAGTTCGTGGGCCTCGGCTGCAAGCGCCATTCCCGGAGACAAGGTTGCGACTGCCATCACAGCGCCCGCCGTCAAAGCCGCCGCAAACCGCATAATGCCCCCCTCTGGAATTGTGTCGAATGCGATTGGTGATGTTCAAGCCAGCGTCACGCCGGCATCGCGCATTCGGTTCAGCATCGTCTCGACGGAGCCATTGAGATCGATGCCGCGGCAGGCGTCGAGCCGCACCGTCGTCTTGAAACCCTGCTTGATCGCATCGAGCGCCGAAAAGGCGACACAGAAATCGGTCGCAAGACCAACCAGGGTCAGCGTGTCGATGCCGCGCTCCCTGAGATGGCCGGCAAGACCGGTCGGCGTCGTGTGGTCGTTCTCGAAGAAGGCCGAATAGCTGTCGATCTCCGGGCGGAAGCCCTTGCGGATCACCAGTTCGGCCTTGGTCCAGGCAAGGCCCGAATGGAAATCCGAACCCAGGCTGCCCTGGATGCAGTGGTCGGGCCACAGCGTCTGCTTGCCATAAGGCATGTCGATGGTCTCGAACGGCTGCTTGCCGGGATGACTGGAGGCAAAGCTCGAATGGCCGGCGGGATGCCAGTCCTGCGTCAGCACGACATGTTCGGTCCGCCGGATCAGGTCATTGACCAGCGGCACGATCTCGTCGCCGCCGGCCACCGGCAGCGCGCCGCCCGGGCAGAAATCGTTCTGCAGGTCGATGATGACAAGCGCTTCGTCGACCATGGAGCCTCCCTCTTGTTTGTCCCGGAGGCATGACCCGAACCGGAAGTCCGCCAAAACGTGGAATCCGGTGTTCGAACCCAGGCTCCACCGAAAAATGCCGCTAACGCGACCGGATGCAGAAACTTGA
The DNA here is from genome assembly GCF_055811555.1 of Mesorhizobium sp. WSM4813. Taxonomy (NCBI): domain Bacteria; kingdom Pseudomonadati; phylum Pseudomonadota; class Alphaproteobacteria; order Hyphomicrobiales; family Phyllobacteriaceae; genus Mesorhizobium; species Mesorhizobium sp. WSM4813. The sequence continues at coordinate 161,691 of NZ_JBVVQU010000005.1, read as the reverse complement.
CCAGATGGCCGGCTGCGTCAACCTCCAACGGCATAACAAATGCGTACCGTCGCGCCGATACGGGCGCCGACGCAAAACTCTGGCTTTGACAATTCCTGCCGGCTTGATATCATTTGCATACGAATGAATTTGACCGGTTTCGGATACCGGAAGAATCCGTCGGGAGTCCATTTCGGGAAGGCCCATTTTTTTGGGAAGGCAAGCGTGATCCGTTACGCGAAACCCACCACGGTCGACGAGGCGCTCGCTTTGCTTGGCGAGGCTCCGTGGCGCATCCTCGCCGGCGGCACCGATTTCTACCCGGCACAAGGAGCCAAGCCTTTCCGCGAAAATGTCCTCGACATAAACGGTCTGGCAACGCTGCGCGGCATTGACGAAACCGAGGACCATTGGCTCCTCGGCGCGCGCACGACCTGGACCGATCTTGTCCGTCATCCGCTGCCGGCGGCTTTCGATGCGCTGAAGCAGGCGGCGCGGGAAGTCGGCTCCGTGCAGATCCAGAACGTCGCCTCTGTCGCCGGCAATCTCTGTAATGCCTCGCCGGCCGCCGACGGCGTGCCGGCGCTGCTCGTTCTCGACGCCGAGGTCGAACTGCGCTCGATTGAGGCGACCCGCCATCTGCCGCTGCAAAAGTTCATCCTGGGAAACCGCCGCACGGAACTGCAGCCGGGTGAAATGGTCACCGCCATCCACGTTCCGAAAAACGCGGCCACCGGCATGTCGGCTTTTGTGAAGCTTGGCGCGCGCCGCTATCTCGTCATTTCCATCGCCATGGCGGCGGCCCGCTTGACCATTGAGGATGGCGTAGTCAGCAACGCCGCCGTCGCCGTCGGCTCCTGTTCGGCGGTCGCCAGGCGTCTCTCCGGTGTCGAAGCAGCTTTGCGCGGCCTCCCGGTCAACGACACTCTCGCCGCTGCGATTCAGTCAGCACCGATGGACGAGCTTTCGCCGATCGATGATGTGCGCGGCAGCGCCGAATACCGGCTGGACGCCGCGCGCGAGATTGTCGCCCGCGCCGTGCTCGGTGCCGCGGGTCACGCGCCAACGGAAAGGGTGGCATGAGCAAAGCTCAGACTGACATGACCGAAGCTCAGCCTGGCATGAGCAGGGCTCAGCCTAGCATGAGCATGGCTCAGCCCGGCATTAGCATGGAACGCGTCGACATCGCCTTCGAGGTCAACGGCATCGCCGTTTCTGTCTGCGTGCCGCCGGTTCGCCGTCTCTCTTCGGTGCTGCGCGACGAATTGCACCTGACCGGCACCAAGGTCGGCTGCGACGCCGGCGACTGCGGCGCTTGCACGGTGCTTGTCGATGGCGAACCGGTCTGCGCCTGCCTCATGTCAGCGGCTTCTGCCGCCGGCACCGTGGTGACCACGGTCGAGGGGCTCGCCAACGGCAGATTGTCGGCGCTGCAGGCCTCCTTCCTCGACCATGGCGCGGCGCAATGCGGCATCTGCACGCCCGGCCTGCTAATCGCGGCGACAGCTCTTCTGGACAGCAATCCCAATCCAACCGAGGCTGAAACACAGGATGCACTGGGCGGCGTCCTCTGCCGCTGCACCGGCTATCGAAAGATCATCGCGGCGGTGCTGGATGCTTCGCGGCATGCCGATGACCTCGATTTCCGTTTGCCTCGATCCGGCCACGCCGTCGGTTCCTCTCCGATCAGGCTCGACGGCCTGCCGAAAGTTACCGGCGGCGAAAAATTCGGCGGCGATTCCTTTCCGGCCGATGCACTGGCGGTGCTGGTGGTTCGCTCGCCGCATTATCACGTCCGCTTCGCCTTCGGCGATCTCGACGCCTGGGTGAAAGTCCATCCCGGCATCGTCGGCGTCTTCACCGCCGCTGACATTCCGGGAAAGAACTGCTTCGGCGTCATTGCGCCTTTTGCCGACCAGCCGGCGCTGGCTGAAAATTTTTCGCGCTTTCGTGGCGAGGCGGTGGCGCTGGTTGCCGGCGAGCGCGAGGCCATCCTCGATCTCGATCTTACGGATTTTCCTGTTCGTTGGACCGAGTTGCCGCATGTCCTGCAGTCTTGCGAGGCACAGGCCGGCGGCGTGCAGCTGATCCACGAGAACCGACCGGCAAACCTGCTCACATCAGGCTTTGTCGAGCGCGGTGACCCGGAGGCCGCCCTTGCCGGCGCTGCCTTCATCGTTTCGGGCGCCATCGACACGTCCTATGTCGAGCACGCTTACATCGAGCCTGAGGCCGGCTATGCCTATATGGACGACGGCACGCTCGTCGTCGTCGCCTGCACGCAGGCGCCCTACATGGACCGCGACGACGTGGCCAAGGTGCTTGGCCTTGCTGTCGACAAGGTGCGTATCGTGCCGACCGCCACCGGCGGCGGCTTCGGCTCCAAGCTTGACGTTTCGTTGCAGCCGCTGATCGGCCTGGTCGCGATGAAGACCGGGCGGCCGGCGGCACTCGCTTATACCCGTCATGAATCGATGATCTCGACCACCAAGCGTCATCCCGCCGAAATGAAGGCGACGATCGGCGCCGATGCCGATGGCCGCGTCACCGGCATGGTCTTCGCAGGCGATTTCAACACCGGCGCCTATGCGAGTTGGGGACCGACCGTCGCCAACCGCGTGCCGGTGCATGCCTCCGGTCCCTATGCGACGCCGAATTATCGGGCCGAGGGCCGCGCCATCCATACAAATGGCCCGATCTCCGGCGCCTTCCGCGGTTTCGGCGTGCCGCAGGCGACGATCATGCAGGAGACGCTCTATGACGAGCTGGCCGAAAAACTTGGGCTGGATCGGCTCGATTTTCGAGCGAAAAACTGTCTTCGTAACGGCTCCGAAACGGTTACTGGCCAGCGGTTGGAGGCGGGTGTCGGCATCGCCGAGTGCCTTGAAGCGTTGCGGCCGCATTGGACGCGCGCGCTTGCCGATGCCGATACATTCAATAGCGCCCATGTCAGCAGGAAACGCGGCGTCGGTGTCGCCTCCTGCTGGTATGGCTGCGGCAACACCTCGCTGCCCAATCCGTCGACCATCAGGGTCGGTATCTCCGCCTCTGGCGATGTCGTCCTGCATCAGGGTGCGGTCGATATCGGGCAAGGCTCGAACACGGTCATCACCCAGATCTGCGCCGATGCGCTTGGCTTGCCGCTCGAAAAATTCACACTGAAAAGCGCGGACACGGCGATCACACCGGATGCCGGCAAGACGTCCGCCTCGCGCCAGACCTTCGTGACCGGCAAGGCCGCCGAAAAGGCTGGCCGCGCCTTGCGCGAGACCATGCTGCGCTTCGCCAATGTGTCGGAGAAGGCGGCGATCGCTCTCGATGGCACAAGCCTGATCATCCGCGAGGGCGAAGCGACACGGCATATCGATTTGTCCACGCTGAAGGCCGATGCCGACGGCTTGGTCTTTCGTGCCGAGGAAAGCTATGACCCGCCGACCCTACCGCTCGACGCCAAGGGCCAGGGCAAGCCCTATGCCGTTTATGGCTACGGCGCGCAGATCGCCGAACTGGAGGTCGACCTCAAGCTCGGCACGGTCAAGCTGATCAAGATCACCGCCGCACATGATGTCGGCAAGGCGATCAATCCGCTGCTCGCCGAAGGCCAGATCGAGGGCGGCATCGCGCAAGGCATCGGCATGGCGCTGATGGAGGAGTACATCCCCGGCCGCACCGAGAACCTGCATGACTATTTGATCCCGACCATCGGTGACGTGCCGCCGATCGAGACCATCCTGATCGAAGTTCCGGATCCGGAAGGACCCTTTGGCGCCAAGGGCCTGGGCGAACATGTGCTGATCCCGACGGCTCCCGCGATCCTCAATGCCATCCGCCATGCCACCGGCGTCCTGGTCACCAAAATTCCGGCGACACCGACCCGCATCCGCGCCGCGATCCGGGAGAAGGAGGCGCGCCGATGAGCGAGCTTGCCGAACGCTTCGAGACGCATGATCCCGGCGAGAAGCAGGTGGCGGAGAAGATCCGCTGCGATGCCTGCCCGGTCATGTGCTACATAGCAGATGGCCGCACCGGCGCCTGTGATCGCTACGGCAATGTCGGCGGCAGGATCGTGCGGATGGATCCGCTGACCATCCTCGACCATGCGACCGAGACCGGTGGCGCGGTTGTTCCTTTCATCGCTGAAGGCGAGGCCTGGGACGGCGAACTGGTCAACACCGGCCGCCGCTTCGTCACCGCGATCGGCGCCGGCACCACCTATCCCGACTACAAGCCGGCGCCGTTCATCGTCAGCCAGGAGGTCGAAGGCGTCGATCTCGTCACCGTCGTCACCGAGGGCATCTTCTCCTACTGCGGCGTCAAGGTGAAGATCGATACCGACCGTCATATCGGCCCCGAAACGGCGACGGTCCGCGCGGCGGGCGAGGCGATCGGCCATGTCACCACAGGCGAATATGGTTCGCAGATGCTGTCGCTGGGCGGCGTGCATCATCTGACCGGCGGTTCCAAAGCTGAAGGCCGCGCCACCTGCGATGCGCTGCTCAATCTGTGCAACCGCAAGCCGGTCGAACTCACCATCGACGGCGGTGCTGCGGTCATCGTCGAAGCCGGCAAGCCGCCGGTCATCGACGGCAAGGTCGAACATCGCATGCGTGTCGGCTGCGGCTCGGCCACCATCGGCATGTTCGCCACCCAATGGCGCGGCCTGGTCGACGAGGTGGTGGTGGTCGACGACCACATCACCGGCGTCGTCTCCGAGCATCAGGCAGGCAAGGTGCTCGGCTGGCAGGACACGGGGATAAAAATCATCGGCCGCCGTTCGACGCCGGGCCGCTATTTCAAGGTGTCCGAGCCCGGCCTCGGCTGGGGCGGCACCAGCATTTCCGACCCGCTGTCGATTCTTGGCGAATGGAACGCGAAGAAAGGCGCGCGTCCCGGCCTGTCGCTGCTGATGGTCTCGACCACCGGCGAGCAGTTCGCTTACTACGAGCTCGACGACGCGTTGAAGCCGGTCCAGAAACCGTTCCCGGAGCGACTGCAGAAATCCGTCGGGCTGATCGAGGAAAATTGCGAGCCGGCGCTGTGCACCGTGCTGTTCGTCGGCGGTGCCGGCGGTTCGCTGCGCGCTGGCGTCACCGAGAACCCGGTCAATCTGACCCGCTCGGTGCAGGGCCTGACGACTTATGTCACCGTTGGCGGCGCGCCGGTCTATGTCTGGCCGGGCGGCGGCATCACGCTGATGGTCGATGTCACCCGCGTGCCGGAAGGCGCCTTCGGCTATGTGCCGACGCCGGCGCTGGTGGCGCCGATCGAGTTCACCCTGCGCCGCGACGACTATGTCAGGCTCGGTGGCTACGAAGCCGAGATCCGCAGCGTCGAGGATATTCTAGCCAAGGGCGGTGAGTACCTCAATCCGCGCCGCGGCACGGGCGCGCCGGCCAGTAATCCGTGGCCGCCGCTGGCGCAGTTGCGGCGTGCAGCGGGCAACGGGGACGGGTGATGAACGGGCCGCAGGTACATTGGCTTGAGGACGGCAGGCGGCTGCATCTCAATCATGGCCCGATCGACCTGATCATCGAGGCATTTGGCGATGCGGACGAATGCCGCGCCGCCTATGGCCAGGCGGTGGCGCGGTTTCAAACAGTCCTGCAGGAGCTCGTCGACGAACTGCCGGAACTGCGCCGCCCGTCCTCGTCGCGACCACGTGCTTTCGCTGGCCCGACGGCGCGACGTATGGAAGCAGCGATTGTTCCGCTGGCGAAACAATTCATCACGCCGATGGCTGCGGTCGCCGGTTCGGTAGCCGACGAAATGCTCGGCGCGCTGCTGGCCGGGCGCCGGCTCGATCGCGCCTACGTCAACAATGGCGGCGACAGCGCGATCCATCTCGGCAACGGCCGGTCCATGACCGTCGCCATTGCCGGGACGGGCCACGGACTGGCAGACCGGATCACCATCCGCGCCGAAGACGGGATCCGCGGCGCCGCGACAAGCGGCTGGCGCGGCCGTTCCTTTTCGCTCGGTATCGCCGACGCCGTCACGGTGCTGGCGCGGACGGGTGCTGAAGCCGATGCCGCCGCGACCCTGATCGCCAACGCCGTTGACCTGCCCGGTCATCCTGCCATCGAGCGCATGCCGGCGCGCGATCTGGCGCCGGACAGCGATCTTGGCGATCGTCTGGTCACCCAAGCCGTCGGTGTGCTTTCATCAGGCGAAATAGCCGCCGCGCTCGACAGCGGGCTCGCCGTCGCCGAAGATTTTCGACGACACGGCCTGATTGCCGCTTCAGCGCTGTTCCTTGCCGGTCAGGCACGGATCGCCGGTCCCATGGCGCTCATTGCGTCCAACGAGAAATCAAGGAAGGAAATTGCCCATGCCTGAGTTTGCGATCCGCAAGGTTGCGGTGCTGACCGAAGAGATATTTCACGAGGGCGGGCCGGTGGCGAAAGTGCCGCGCCGCCGCGCCGCCGCCCTGGCGGTGGTGAAGAACCCGTTCGCTGGCCACTACGTGGAAGACCTCCAGAGCGCCATGGACGACCTGAAGCCGCTCGGGCTGCTGCTCTCCGACAAGCTCATTGCCGCATTGGGCGGCGACGTGAAACAGATCGACGGCTACGGCAAGGGCGCCATCGTCGGTATCGCCGGCGAGCTGGAGCATGGCGCGCTGTGGCATGTGCCTGGCGGCTATGCCATGCGCGAGCGGCTCGGCGATGCCAAGGCGATCGTACCATCGGCAAAGAAGGTCGGCGTCTTCGGCGCGCGGCTCGACGTGCCGCTCGGGCACATCAACGCCGCCTATGTGCGCAGCCATTTCGATGCCATGGAGGTCGGCATCAGCGACGGGCCTCGTCCCGACGAAATCCTGTTCTGCCTCGCCATGACCTGCGGCCCGCGCGTGCACGACCGCATGGGCGGCCTCGCGGCAAAAGACATCAAGGCATGGGACGGGCTGCGGTGAGCGCCGAAGAGGTCAAGCTCAAGCTGGTCGAGGCCGAGGAGCCCGACGAAAACGATTACCGCTTGCAGGAGCAGGTCGGCTTCATCCTGCGCAAGGCGCACCAGCGTCATGTCTCGATCTTCGCCGCCCACATTGCCGACCTGACACCGCCGCAATTCGCCGCCCTGGCCAAATTGCACGATGTCGGCGAGACCTCGCAGAACCAGCTTGGCAGCCTGATCGCCATGGACGCGGCGACCGTGAAAGGTGTCATTGACCGGCTCAAGGCGCGCGGCCTGGTCGAGCTTTCCAAGCATGAGGTCGACAAAAGGCGCCTGCTGGTCAATCTGACCGCTGAAGGACGCAATGCCGTCGAGCGGCTGATCCCGATCGCCCGCGAGATCACCGAGGAAACGCTGGCGCCGCTTTCGGCCAAGGAGGCCGCGATTTTCATGAGGCTTTTGGCCAAGCTGGCGTGAGCGCGGCCTTGGTCAGCGCTGGCCCTCACCTGCCTGCCGGCATCCTCTCCCCGTAGAACGGGGAGAGGGGCGCCGTCATCGACGACTTCGTCTCAGAGCCCATTCTCCTTCAGGATCTGGGCGGCATTTTCCTTGGTGATCTTCTGCGTCGGCAGCGTGATGGTCTTTTCGACCTTCTCGCCGTTCAGAAACTTGATCGCCTGCCGCAGCCCTTCGGCACCAGGCGTCACATAGGTGAACGTCGCCGTCAGCTCACCATTGGCAACAAGCTGCACGCCTTCATTGGGCAGGCCGTCGATGCCGATGAACTTGATGTCCTTTTCGCGCCCGACATCCTTGGCGGCAAGATAGGCGCCGTAGGCCATCGGGTCGTTGTGACCATAGACGAGGTCGATCTTCTCGTTGTTGCGCAGTGCCGTGGCCATGATGTTGTAGGCCTGGTCCTGTTTCCAGTCGCCCGACTGCTGGTCGAGCAAATATTTGATGCCCGGCTCCTTGTCAGTGAATTCATGGAAGCCGTCATGGCGGTCATGTGCCGGCTGGGTGCCCATGCCGCCCCAGATCTCGACGACATTGCCTGATGCCTTGCCCTTGCCGCCGAGCAGCTCGACGGCGTATTCACCGGCAGCCCGGCCGATCAGCTTGTTGTCGCCGCCGACGAACTGCGTGTAGTCCTTGGTCTCGACGTTGCGGTCGAGCACGAAGACCGGGATCTTGGCGTCGATCGCCTGCTGCACGACGCCGGTCAACCCAGCGGATTCCTTCGGTGACACCAAGAGCGCATCGACTTCCTGACGGATCAGGTTCTCGACATCGGCGACCTGCTTTTCCGTCTTGTCCTCGCCGTCGGTGACGATCAGCTCGACTTCCGGATGCTTGGCGGCTTCGGCCAGGATGTCCTTGTTGAACTGCGCGCGCCAGGGCTCGATGGTCGTCACCTGCGAGAAGCCGATCTTCCACTTCTTGTCCTGCGCGTAGGCATTGCCGCTGGTCAAAAGCGCGGTCGTGGTCAGCAGTGCCGCGGTGACAGCGGCGAGCTTCAGCAATTCACGTCGTTTCATTTCTTGTTTCCTCCAAGATTTAGAGACGGGGTCTCTTTTGACGGCCGCTTTGCTGCGGTCGTTTCCTTGTGCGCCTGCCCGCCCCAGAGAGGCGCAAATACCAGGCGCAGATAGAAGAGAAGATCAACGGCATTGCGCTCTTGCACGAGCACGGTGCCGATGATGATCATCCCTTTCAGCACGAGCTGAAGGTTCGAATTGATATTGTGCAATTGCAGGATGTTCGAGAGCAGTCCGAAGATCAGTACGCCGCAGAATGTGCCGATGAGGCTGCCGCGCCCGCCCATCAGGCTGGTGCCGCCAATGACCACGGCGGCGATGGCATCGAGCTCCAGCCCGGCGCCGGCATCCGGCTTGCCTTGCCTGTATTGCGCGACATAGAGCACCGCCGCCACGCCGGCCAGCAGACCGGACATGGCGTACGTGGCGATCTTGACGCGGCCGGCGGCGATGCCGGACAGCCGTGCCGCCTCTTCGTTGCCACCGATGGCGTAGACATAGCGGCCGAACGGGGTGAAGCGCAGCACCGCGCCGTAGATCAGGATCGCTCCAAGGAAGAACAGGCCCGGCATCGGGATCACGCCGAAGACCAGCGAGCGCAGCATTTCGAAATCGGCGGTGGCGTTCGACCCGGTGTAGACCGGCAGCACCGCATTGTTCTGGCCGGCGGTCAGCCGGGCGATGCCGAGCGCCGTCACCATCATCGCCAGCGTGACGATGAAGGGTTGCAGCCGCCCGGCAACGATGATGAAGCCGTTGAGCGCGCCGAACAGCAGGCCGACGCAAGGCGCTACCAGCAACACGCCGATCACGCCGAACTTTGAGCCAACCTGCGGCAGCAGGAACCACAGCACGAGACTGCACAGGATCACCCCGACTATGCCGGGCGTGACCAGTCCACGAAAGCTATCCAGCCTGATGCTGTGCGTGGCCTGCGGACCGGCGCGGGATTTTTCGATGTTCAGGAAGAGGAAGCGGGTGACCAGAATGCCGAGGCAAAGGGCGACTACGGCAACTGTCGGCACGCCCAGCACCACCGCCGGCGTGACGCCCGGCACCGTAAGCAGCATGGCGCAGACCACGGTGCAGATCGCCATCAGCGAGCCGACGGAAAGGTCGATGCCGCCGGTGATGATCACTGCCGTCATGCCGGTGGCGATCAGGCCGGTGGTCGACACCTGGCGCAGCACATCGAGCAGATTGCCGTAGGACAGGAAGATGTTGTTGCCCTTGGAGCTGATCGGCGAGCCCAGCACGCCGATCAGGAAGATGGCGATCAGGCCCCAATAGAGCTTCGTCCGGGACAGGATGTTCAAGATGCTCATGCCGCAGGCCTCGTCATCGTCCGGCGCGGCGCCGCAAGCCGCATGATGGCCTCCTCGCTGGCTTGCGCACGAGAAAGGATTCCCGTCTGGCGACCATCGGCCATGACCAGGATGCGATCGGAAAGATGCAGCAGCTCCGGCAATTCCGAGCTGATGACGGCGATGGCGAGGCCGTCTCGCGCCAGCTTGAAGATGAGATCGTAAATCTCGCGCTTCGCGCCGACATCGATGCCGCGTGTCGGCTCGTCCAGCAACAGCACCCGCGGCCGCGTTGCCAGCCATTTGCCGATGACGACCTTCTGCTGGTTGCCGCCGGACAGTGTGCCGGCCGGCTGCTCGATGGACCCGCAGCGAATGCCGAGCGCCTTGACCGCGTGCCGCGCCAGGCCTTGCTCGGCGGCCCGCGAGCGAAGGCCGAACCGCGCCAGCGCGCCGACCAGCGGCAGCGCGACATTGTCAGTGATCGAGGCCTGAAGATGCAGGCCTTGCGTCTTGCGGTCCTCGGTCACCAGGGCGATGCCGAGCCGGCGGGCGTCGCGCGGCGAACGGATTTCCACCGGCTCGCCGTCGAGCCGGATTTCGCCGCCGGCACGGCCGCCGCTGGAACCGAAGATGGTCTCCAGGATTTCGGTGCGTCCCGAGCCCAGCAGCCCGCCTATCCCCAAAATTTCCCCGGCAGCAAGATCGAAGCCGACGCCGTCGAGCGCGGTGCGCCAGCCGTGGCGGTCTGGTTTCGACAGCGATAGGCCGCTTACGGAGAGGACGACTTTGCCGCTGGGGCCACGCTCTTCCTGGGAAGAGGCAAGCAGGCTTCGCCCGACCATCGCCGAAATGATGGTGTTTTCGTCGAGCTTTGCCATCGCCTCGGTCAGCACGTGGCGTCCATCGCGAAACACGGTGACCCGGCTGGCCAGCTGCATGACCTCGTCGATGCGGTGCGAGATGTAGACGATCGCCACGCCGCTGTCGGCAAGCTGACGGATGATCCGGAACAGCCTTTGGCATTCGGCCGGCGAAAGCGCCGAAGTCGGCTCGTCCATGATCAAGATGCGCGCCGACATCGACAGTGCCTTGGCGATCTCGACCAGCTGCTGCTCGCCGACGCGCAGGCTGCCGACCCGCGCTTCCGGGTTGAGCTCGATGCCGAGCCTCTGCAGCAGCGCACCGGCGGCATGGCTGCTTGCCTTGCGGTCGACGATAAGTCCGGCGATCAGCTTCTCGCGCCCCAGGAAGATGTTATCGGCAAGGCTGAGTTCGGGGACGAGATTGAGTTCCTGGTGGATGATGGCGATGCCGGCGTGCTCGGCGTCACGTACGCCGGCGAAACGGATCGGATTGGCATCGACGTTTACCGTTCCGTCGTAGTCCGTATAGATGCCGGAGAGAATCTTCATCAGCGTCGACTTGCCGGCGCCGTTTTCCCCCATCAGCGCATGGACCTCGCCGCGCCGCAGCTCGAAGCCGACATCGACAAGTGCGGCGATGCCGCCAAACATCTTGGAGATGTGCTCGGCGCTCAGAACGACAGCCGGGCCGGCGGCAGCCGCAACATCTCCGAACGTGCTGGAATTGCCAGGCTCCATGACAAGAACGGCCTCCCTTCCGTCGTCGTCGAACGTCCCAAACGCTAATCTAAACGTTTCGATCATGTCAAGCCGGTATCTGACGAGGCGGGATTGATGCATTTCAATTCTTGCGCAATTCTGCGAGATTCCGTAGGTATTGCAGCCAGAGGGCGGTGAAACGTTTCGAAAATGATGGCGTCAGGGCGAAAAAAACAGCGAAAGTCCACGGCCCCGACCATGCTGCACGTGGCTGAAGCTGCGCGTGTTTCGGTCGCCACCGTCTCGGCGCTGATCAACGGCACCGCGACCGTCAGTCCCGAGCTCAGCCAGCGCATCGAACAGGCGATCCGCGACATCGGCTACAAGCGCAACGCGATCGCCCGCAGCCTGAAGATGGGCACGACCCGCACCATCGGGCTTACCGTTCCCCACATCACCAATCCGTTCTTCACCGATGTCGTTTCGGTCATCCAGCAGGCATTCGACCGCGCCGGCTACGCGGTCATGCTGTGCTGCACGGACGAGGATCTGAACACGCAGGACGACCAGATCAGGCTGCTGCTCGACCGGATGGTCGACGGACTGATCGTTGCGCGCGTTGGCGACGGCGGGATCCTGAAGAGAATTGTCGACGACGCCAATGTCCCGGTGGTGCTGCTCGACCGGGTTTGCGAAGGCGTCGATACCGACACCGTCGTTCTCGACAACCAGCGCGCAGTGTTCGACGCGATCACCTATCTAATCGATCTCGGCCACAGGCGGATCGGCTACATCTCCGGCTCGTTCGACATCTCGCCCATGCATGATCGCATGACAGGGTATCGCGAGGCACTCCAGGCTGCCGGCCTGCCGATCGAGAGCGAGCTTGTCCGGTTCGGCAATTTCCATGAAGTCGACGGCTACAACGCGACGATGCAGCTGCTTTCGCTGCACGACCGCCCGAGCGCGATCTTCTCGGCCAATAATCCGATGGTGATTGGCACCATGAAGGCAATCCGCGACATCGGGCTATCCTGCCCCGAGGATATTTCGGTTGCCTGCTTCGATGACTTTCCGTGGTCGGACGTGTTCCAGCCGCAACTGACCACGGTCGCGCAGCCGGTGCAAGCGCTCGGCGAGCAGGCGGCCAATCTGCTGCTCGACCGGCTCGCCGGAAACAGGGACGCGCCGCCGCGCAAGCTGACGCTCAAGGGACGGCTGATGATCCGCAATTCATGCCGGCCAGTGGGGGCGCCCTTGGGGGCGATCGCACAAAGCGTCAGCGCGTGACACGCCTTTAGCAGCCTCGAAAAGAACGTCAGGCCGCTTCCGACAGCGATTTGTGGACGTCGGCCAGGATATCGAACGATCGCACCCGCGCTGTGTGGTCGAAAATCTGCGCGGTGACCATCAGCTCGTCGGCGCCGGTGCGTTGCACGAACGCCTCGATGCCTTGCCTGACCGTTTCCGGAGCGCCGACGACGGCGCAGGACAGCGCCTGGCCAAGCATGGTTTTGGCCATCGGATCGAGGTCGCGCTCATATCCCTCGACCGGCGGCGGCAACCGGCCGGGCTGGCCGGTGCGCAGATTGACGAAGGCCTGCTGCAGCGAGGTGAACAGCAGCCGCGCCTCGGCGTCGGAGGGCGCCGCGAACACGTTGAGACCGAGCATGACATAAGGCTTGTCGAGCTGCTTTGACGGTTGGAAGCGCGAGCGGTAGATCTCTAGCGCGTGGTCGAGTTCGGCCGGTGCGAAATGCGAGGCGAAGGCGTAGGGCAGGCCGAGCATGGCTGCGAGCTGTGCGCCATAGAGGCTCGAGCCCAGGATCCAGATCGGCACCTGCTCCCCCTCGCCGGGCACAGCTCGGATACGCTGACCGTCTTCGGCCGGCTGGAAATAGCCCATCAGCTCGACGACATCCTGCGGAAAACTGTCGGCGCCGGCCTCGAGGTTGCGGCGCAGCGCGCGCGCCGTGCCCATGTCGGTGCCCGGCGCCCGGCCGAGGCCGAGGTCGATGCGGCCGGGATGCAATGCGTTAAGCGTGCCGAACTGCTCGGCGATGACCAGTGGCGAATGGTTGGGCAGCATGATGCCGCCGGCGCCGACGCGTATCGTCCTGGTGCCGCCTGCAACGTGGGCAATGACGACAGAGGTGGCGGCGCTGGCGATGCCCGGCATGTTGTGATGCTCGGCCAGCCAGTAGCGTTTGTATCCCAGCCGCTCGGCATGGCGGGCGAGATCGAGCGAATTGGCGAGTGATTGCGAAGCGTTGCTGCCGTCGACGATCGGCGACAGGTCGAGAACGGAAAGAGCGGTCATGGGTGGGGATCCTGTGGACGGGAGGGATGTAGGAAGCGACCGCCACAGCCACAAATTCAAAAAATTGAACAGACGCCGCGCGTCCAGGCAGGCGCAAAGGACGCTCTGGAATTTTGAATTCGAGGGGTCGCTTCCGGAACTTATCCAGGTTCTCGGATCATGCGCCCGCCGCCTTCTCGGTTTCTGAAGTCTCTTCGTCCTCAACCGCCGTATGCTGCGCCGCCAGGAAATTGCCGACATGGCTGAGCCCGTCGAAATGATCGCAGAACACCTTGATGACGACCAGCAGCGGTACCGCTATCAGTGCGCCGACAAAACCCCACAGCCAGGACCAGAAGGCAATGGCGATGAGGATTGCCACTGCATTGATCTCGAGGCGGCGGCCAACCACCGTCGGCGTCACGAACTGTCCTTCGATGATGACGCACAAAATGACGAAGGCTGGCGCCAGCAGCGCATAGGAGATCGTCTCGAAGCTGATCAGCGCGATCACGGTAACCAGCGTGATCGTAATCAGCGCACCGATATAGGGCAGGAAATTGAGCAGAGCCGCTGCCGCGCCCCAGACCTGCGCGTTGGGCAGGCCGAGTGCCCACAGGCCGAGCCCGATGACCACGCCGAGACATGTATTGATGACCGTGATAGTAAGCAGATAGTGCGAGATCTCACGTTCGACGTCATGGACGACGCGCAGCGCCCGCTTCTTTTCGCTGAGGCTGGAGAAGGACTGGACAATCTTCTCATAGAACATCGTGCCGGAGGCGAGCAGGAACAGCGACAGGACGAAGACGATGGTGATGCTGGTGCCGGCCGACAGCAGATTGCCGGCGGCCTGTGAGAGAAGGCCCGATGGCGCCATGGCCACCCTCTGAACGCCGGGCTCCTGCGAGGTCTGCGTCAGTCCCTCTATCTGACGCGAAATCTCCACGATCCTTTCGAACGGACGGCGCAGTTGCGCCAGACGTTCCGCAAGCTGCTGGCCGATCGACGAGGTGTTATTGATGAGGTCGATGACCGGGCCGCTGAGCAAATACCCTGCGACCGCGATGACGCAGAACGACAGCAGCACCAGCAATGTCGCCGATATGGGATCGGGCATGCCATGCTTGCGCAGGAAGCGGACAATCGGCGTCAGCGTCAGTGCCAGCAGGAAAGCCAGAATGACCGGCATAAAGAAGGCACGGGCGAAGTAGAGCGCGTAGATCGCCATAAGGATGAAGATGCCAACGAGCAGCGAACGCATCAGATGGGTATCCGCACGCGCCTTGGCGCGCGAATCCGGGCTATCGGCAGCGCCTGCGCCCGAAGCGGCGGGTTCGGCTTTCATTCTGGCCCTCGGCGGCACACCGCGATTGGCGTAGACCGTGGGCGGAAACGCCTTTGCGGCTTCAAAGTTCCGTTAGAGCGACGGGCGTCCACTTGGACGCACAAAGTGCGCTCTAACACTTTGAATCTACGCATCGTGCTTTCCGAAAATCGGTTCCGATTTTCGGGCCGATGCGGTAGCCGGCGTTGACGACGACCTTGGCCCTACTACGACCTGGCCGACGAATCAGGCGGCCGGCGCTGCCACGGCAGGGATGGCCTTCGCCGTTTCCTTGCGCACGGTCGGCGCCACCTTGGTGCCGTAAAGTTCGATCGCCTTCATGACCTTGGCATGCGCCATGGTGCCGATCGCCATTTGCAGCAGGAAGCGATCGTTGCCGAATATCCTGTGCTGGGCAACGATCTTTTCGGCGACCTGTTCGGGATTGCCGACGAACAGCGCGCCGTTCGGGCCGCGCGACTGGTCGAAATGTGCCCTCGACGTCGGACCCCAGCCACGCTCGCGGCCGATGCGGTTCATCACCTCGGCCTGCGGCCCATAAAAATCGTCAGCCGCCTGGTCGGCGGTCTCGGCGATGAAGCCGTGCACGTTGAGGCTGGTGGCGAGAACAGCCGGATCGTTGCCCGCCCGTTTGGCCGCTTCCCTGTAAATATCGAACAGCGGCGCGAACCGCGCCGGCTCGCCGCCGATGATGGCCAGCGCCAGCGGCAGGCCGAGCGCGCCGGCCCGCGCGGCGGATTGCGGCGTGCCGCCGATCGCGATCCAGATCGGCAATCGGTCCTGGAACGGGCGGGGATAGACGCCGCGATCGTTGATCGGAGCGCGCAGCCTGCCCGACCAGGTCACCTTGACGCTGTCGCGGATGGCAAGCAGCAGGTCGAGCTTTTCGGCAAAGAGCTCGTCATAGTCTTCGAGATTGTAGCCGAACAGCGGAAAGGATTCGATGAACGAGCCGCGCCCGGCCATGATCTCGGCCCGGCCGCCGGATAGAAGGTCGAGTGTCGCAAACTGCTGGAAGACGCGAACCGGATCGTCGGAGGATAGCACGGTGACCGCGCTGGTCAGCTTTATGCGCCGGGTGCGTTCGGCCGCCGCGGCCAGGGCCACGACCGGCGCTGAAGCCGCATAATCGGGAAGGTGATGCTCGCCCAGCCCAAACACGTCGAGGCCGACCTGGTCGGCCAGCTCGATCTCCTCGATCAGGTTGCGCAGCCGTTCATGCGCACCGATGGCACCAGAGCCTGGTTCAAGGCTGACGTCGGCGAAGGTGTAGAGACCGAGTTCCATCATGTGTCATCCCCGTGTTTTGGCTTTCGCGCTACAGGTAGCGACCGGTCCGCTGCGTCGCCAGAGGGCCGGATGGTGAACAGTGCATGTCCGTTTCAGCCGATTCAGCCGAAAAGGCGTCTCCCGACTGCAACAGCGCAGAATTTCATGGCTGGCATACCGTTTTGGCGCTTGAACTCTTGGTTTTCACGCGTATGTAAGCCTCGCAAATTGACTCCAGGGAAGTGGACTTGGCTATCTATAGGGAAAAAGACGTTTTCGAGCGGCGCAATGCCGCAAACGAGGCAAAGAAGGCGCTTCTCGAGCGCTTCAAGGCAAAGCCGGCAGCAGACGATCCAGCGGTGCTGGCACGACAGGCCGAACGCAAGGCAATCCTCGAAGCTCGTGCAATACGCGAGGCCGAAAAGGCCAGGCGGAAGCAGGAAAAGCTGGCGCGCGAAGCGGCCGAGAAGGCCGAGCGCGAAGCTGCTGCCGAAGCAGCGCGTATTGCGGCGGAAGAAGCGGCGCAGGCGGAAGCGAAGATCCGGGAAGCCGAAGAGAACGAGCGCATCGCTCGTCTGCTTGCCGACGAGGCCGAGCGCAAGGCCAAGCGCGACGCGCGCTATGCGGCGCGCAAGCAGCGCACCGGCAGGACGCCTCCGGGCTTTTCCGCTCGCTAGCGCTCCTACAGCGCGACTCACGAATCAAATTCAGGGCCGCCTTGCAGCGGCCCTGAAGGCGTTTGTGCTGCGGCCTTGCAGCAAAACTAATGCATGTCGCCCAAAAGTGCGCAGCGGTTTTGGGACGACGACATGCATAAAAACAAGAACTTAAAGCGCGTCGCGTGAATCCTTCAGACGCTACGCGCTTTTAGGCCGCGAGTTTCAATCCCATGATGCCGCAGACGATGAGTGCGATGCAGCCCAGCCTGATCGCGGTCGCAGGCTCGCCGAGCAGCCAGATACCAAGCAGCGCCGTGCCGACGGTGCCGATGCCGGTCCACACCGCATAGGCCGTGCCGACCGGCAGCGTCTTCAGCGCCAGTCCGAGTAAGGCGAGACTGACGACCATCGAGACAACCGTCAGGACCGTCGGCAGCGGCTTCGAAAAGCCATCAGTGTATTTGAGGCCGATCGCCCAGCCGATCTCGAACAGGCCAGCGAAGAAGAGAAGAATCCACGACATCGGAACGCTCCATTGGATTGCGGGTCGTCCCGGTCTTTCGGAAAAGCGCGAAGTCGTCTTCGCTGCATCGATATAGAAATTGCGGGTGCCCAATCAACAGCAGCGCCGGCGGCATTTCAGCACCAACCGCTGAATGTCGATTGGCCCTGAAATGCCGCCGGTCATGACCTCGCGTCGAAACGCCCAGGCTTACCTGTCCTTGAGTTTGGTCGCCTTGACGGGCGGCGCTTTCAGGGTCGGGGCAGCGGCGGGTTTCTTCGCGTCCTTCTTCGGCTTGCGGGCTTCTTTACCCGCCTTCATCGCACCTTTAGCCATGATTCGTTTCCTCCGGTTGTGGCGAGCGAAATGAACCAAGAGAAACGCGCGACCGCAAGAGCCATAATCTGGCGCCAGCCGGCGGCCGTCGACCGGTTTCTAATTCGCTCGTAAACCGCGTTGGTCCGTGCGATGATCTTTTTGCACTGCAGCAGCCCGTGCGTTCGCCGGGTGGCGATCCGGCAGGCCGGTCAGGACGGACAATGCGAATCCATATCGGCTGCGAGATGAGCTTCGATTTTCCGCAGGAAACGCCGCTGATCGCGATGCTCAACGTTCACTATTCCCGCGCGTCCGATCTCGAGCGGCCGGATTTTCTGACCTCGAACCCACCGGTGCCGATCGAGAGCTACCGCGACAGTTTCGGCAATTGGTGCAACCGTCTTGTCGCCCCGCCCGGGCGCTTCACCTTCGGCACGGACGCGGTGATCCGCGATACCGGCACTTTCGAGATGGGCGATCTGATGGCGTGGCAGCACGAGGTGCGCGACCTGCCGTCCGACACGCTGCTGTTCCTGCTGCCAAGCCGCTATTGCGAGAGCGACGTGCTGGCGAGCGAGGCGTGGCGGCTGTTCGGCCACACACCGCTCGGCATTCCACGCGTGCAGGCGGTCTGCGATTTCGTCCACAACCACATCATCTTCAATTACGGCAATGCGCGGCCGACGCGCACCGCGGCCGAGGCCTATCGTGAGCAAAGCGGCGTCTGCCGCGACTTCGCCCATCTCGCCGTCGCCTTCTGCCGCGCCTTGAACATCCCAACGCGCTACTGCACCGGCTACATCAGTGACATCGGCCTGCCGAAACCGTGGTCGGACATGGATTTTGCCGCCTGGATGGAGGTCTATCTCGGCGGCCGCTGGCATGCCTTCGATCCGCGCAACAATGCGCCGCGCATCGGCCGTATCCTGATCGCCTCCGGCCGCGACGCTGCCGATGTGCCGCTGACCCATATTTTCGGGCCGGGCACGCTGGCCGGTTTCAAGGTCTGGACGGAAGAGATCGTCGACTAGGCAGTGTGGACCGTTATCCACACGGCATGGAGATCACTTCGTTGAAGTCTCAAATGCGGTCAGACGTTTAAAACCTAAAAAGCGGCGGGCTTGCTTCGGATGGTTAAGGCCAGAAGTGCCTCCGAAAGTCGTTTCTTCGCCCGCTCGACCCCGTTCTCGTCGATTGCCTCAACGTCGAGGAACAAGTCGAGGCCGGTCGCGTGCTCGCTGATGACCTGAGGGCGCTGGGCCAGTTCACCCAGGAGGCCCTCGACTTCGTAGGGGACAACCTCCCGGCTGATCCCCTTCATGGCAATCGGTGCTAACGGACGCGCCCGGACAAGGTCGCGGACGAGCGCGTAAGTCTCATAGCTGAGGCAGATGCCGCCGGGCTCGGCGATCGACTGCAGACGGGCCGCCAAGTTCGCTTCGGCTCCGATGATCGTGTAGTCCATCCGATCATCGGAACCGAAGTTCCCAACATTGCAATAGCCCGTGTTGATGCCCATGCGAACTCGGAAGGGCCGTTCAACGCCGCGGTCATGCCACACCCTATTCAACTGCTCCAGCCGACGCTGCATGTCGACAGCCATGCGCAAGCAGGCTCTCGCGTCTTCCTCGACGCCTTGCGTCTCGGGGTCGCCGAAGAACACAAGAAGCGCGTCGCCGATGAACTTGTCGATGGTGCCGCCGTGTTTGAGCGCGATCGTCGACATCTCGGTGAAGTACTCGTTGAGGAGAAGTGTCAAGTCCTCGGGCTGGAGCCGTTCCACGATCGCGGTGAAATCCTTGACGTCGGAGAAAAAGATCGTGAGCTTCTTGCGCTCGGTCGCGATGGTGACGTCCTTCTGGCCGCTGAAGATGCTTTTGTAAATTTGAGGCGAAAGGTATTTGGCGATCTTCAATGAAATCGCGGCCAGGAAGTCGTTTGCCTCGGAAAGCTCTTTATTGATGCCCTGAACCAAGGCGGACTGCCGACGCTGCAGGAGAATGAACGTCAGGCCCGCCGCCGCCGCGAAGCCGAAATATAGGAGCAGATATTTGAAAGCGAGGACGTTCGCAGCGATGGGCTGATTGACTGATATCTCCTGGATCCCTCGGACATCCCCTACCTTCCAGTCCGTCTTGGGGCTGTCCGGGTGTGAGTTATGGCAGGTCACGCAGACTTGTCCCATTACAACCGGGGCCGCCGCGCGGACGTGCCGGTCAAACAGCGAACCCGAGACTTCGATGATCGGCTCCCTCGGGTTGGCGCGCAAAGCAAAGATTGCATTCCGCTCGAATGCATCGAGCTGATGGGGGTCGCGACCTTTGAAAGGTAGATCCGAGACGAACCGATATTTGACGGACCCGTCGTGAGCGCTGATGCGCTTGCCGAGTTCGATCGAGAGGGTTGCTGGAATAGGGATCGCGCCTGGCACGTCCCGGTAGTTGTGCGTCGCGGTCACGGCGTCGTCTGCTTGCAGGACGCGTCCCACGACTTCGCTGCCGTAGAATCCGCGCATTTCGTCGATGATCCGGCTGATTTCTCTGGCTTGCGTGCGCAGCATCCGTTCCGATAAGTCTCGGAGGTCGAGCCAGGCTGCGATGGGCAGACCTATAAGGCCGATGACCACTGCCGCCACCAGGAGCGGTCCCATGGTGCGCTGCTGACGCGCAATCTGTTCACCCAGTCCAGCCATTGTGCAAGCGCCCGGCAGTCATTGGTATCTGAATTATAGCTCATTCCCGGCACGGTACCTAGCGTCAGTCTTGGCTCGATGAAACACGTCAGCCCCCGCGACGACGGACCGACCTTGATCGGTTGTTGCTAAGCCCCACCCTCACAGCGGATTTCGCATTCTGGCGCTAGACGGGCAGTGAATCAGTGAGGGGGATGTGGCGAAGTCGGTGTGGCCCGGATGCGCTCCGCGATAACGGCTCAGGGGGTCAGAAGTTCACCTCCGGCAAGCTTGAGACTTCTGCGGCCGGAGAGCGCGTCGGAAAGGAAAGTGTCCCGCGAAGCGTATCCTTCGGCGTCCGGCCAACTGCGGACTGTTCTCACGCTTGGAGAAGGAACGCTCAAAGCCACCGTCCGACTCTCTAGGGCTTTGGCCTATCGCTTTGAACGACTGGACGGCTCGTGCGTTGTGCTGCGTGTGGAGCTTCGGCGCATGGATCGATAGGCTCACAGCGCATAGAACGAGGCAGCACACCATGGCGGCGTATGGCGGTTCCGAAAAGTGATCTACGCGGCGCTCGCGCACCATACTATCTATCCAAACGGGCGCACCTCGCTCAAGCATTGCCGAACGGATTTTGGGAGGAATGAAGATGAAGATCCACGGCGAGTGCCATTGCGGCGCCATCACCTATGAGGCGGAAGTCGATCCGGAAAAGACCACTATCTGCCACTGCACCGATTGCCAGCAACTGACGGGCACGGCCTTCCGCGTGACCGTGCCGGCGCCGGAGGACCACTACCGGATCACCAAGGGCACGCCGAAGATCTACATCAAGACCGCACCGAGCGGCGCCAGGCGCGCCCAGGCTTTTTGCGGCGAGTGCGGTTCGCATCTCTATGCCACGTCGGTCGGCGACGGGCCGAAAGTCTACGGCATCAGGGTCGGTACGGCGCGGCAGCGCGAACAACTGATCCCGAGAAAACAGATCTGGCACCGCTCGGCGCTGCACTGGCTGCCGGAATTCGAAGGCACGACGATCGTGGAGGAGCAGTAGCCTCTCAGTCGTCGCCTTCGACCACCCTTAGCCTCAGCTGTCCGGTCTTGGAGTCGGCGACGCGTGCGCCTGCTTCGGTCCTCGCGCCGGTCCCATGTGTCGTCCCGGCAGATCCGGCGTCTTCCTCCGTCGGCTGCGCGCCGAACTCCAGCGCCTCGATCTTCTGGCCGCGCTTGGTCACCTTCGACGTCGAGACGAGAATATCGTCGATATCCTTGGCCGACTGGCCGAAATGGCTCTGCAGCTTGCGCACCCGCTCGTCGAGGCGCGAGACATCCTCCATCAGCCGGATGACTTCGCCCTGGATCAGATGCGCCTGCTCGCGCATGCGGGCGTCCTTGAGAATCGCCTGGATGACCTGTATCGACAGCATCAGCAGCGACGGCGAGACGATGACGATGCGGGCGCGGTGCGCCTTGTGGACAATCCCTTCGAAATTCTCGTGGATCTCGGCAAACACCGATTCCGACGGCACGAACATGAAGGCGGTGTCCTGCGTCTCGCCCTGGATCAGGTATTTTTCGGAAATATCGCGGACATGCACCTCGATATCGCGCCGAAACGCTTGTGCGGCGACCTTCTGCAAATCGGCGCCTTCGGCGGCACGGATGGCGTTCCAGGCTTCCAGCGGAAACTTAGCGTCGATGGCAAGTGCGGGCGCGCCGTTCGGCATCTTCACCAGGCAGTCGGGGCGGCTGCCATTCGACAAAGTCGCCTGGAATTCATAAGCGCCGTGCGGCAGGCCATCGGCGACGATCGCCTCCATGCGCGACTGGCCGAAGGCGCCGCGCGTCTGTTTGTTGGAGAGGATTGCCTGAAGTTGCACGACCTGGCTGGCGAGCGACTGAATGTTGCCTTGCGCGGTATCGATGACCGCCAGCCGCTCCTGCAGTTTGGCGAGGCTCTCATGCGTCGATTTCGTCTGCTCGGTCATGGTCTGGCCGAGACGGCCGGTCATCGCGTCGAGACGCTGGCCGATCGACTGTGTGAGTTCCGCCTGCCGCGCCCCGAACACTTCGGCGATTGCGCCCATGCGGCCCTGCATCTCGGCCTGGCTTTGCAAGATGCCGGCCATCCGCGCCTCGGCGTCACGGGCGTGGTCGGCGGCCTCCGCAGCCGCCACCGTACGCGCCTTGGCCGAGCGCCAGAGCGCGACGATGAGTGCCACGAACAGGCCCAGAAACAGGGCCGCGCCGAGTGCCAGTGCGTGGCCGAGCGTGATCGTGGTGGCGCCGAGCCGGGCGATCGGTTCGGACAGGATGGTGGTCAAGTCGTTCATATGGGACAGCATAGATGATTCGGCCTGACGGCACAGATCAAAACGTGAACGCGCTTCGAATGCCCCGGTTGACGCTTTTCGTGCGAGGTCTTAGGTGAGACGCCATGTCGATCAAGCCGCTCATCATCCTTCCCGATCCCGTCCTGCGCCAGGTTTCAAAACCGGTCGAGCGCGTCGACGGCGCTTTGCGCAAACTGGCCGACGACATGCTGGAGACCATGTATGATGCGCCGGGCATCGGTCTGGCGGCGATCCAGGTCGGCGACCCGCTGCGCATGCTGGTGATCGACCTCGCCAAGGAAGACGAGACGCCGGCGCCGCATGTCTTCATCAATCCCGAGATCCTTGAGAGCGCCGATCAGCGCTCGGTCTACGAGGAGGGTTGCCTGTCGATCCCCGATTACTATGCCGAGGTCGAGCGCCCCGCCGCCGTGCGGGTGAAATATCTCGATCGCGACGGCAAACTTCAGGAGATCGAGGCCGAAGGGCTGATGGCGACCTGCCTGCAGCATGAGATCGACCATCTCAACGGCGTTCTTTTCATCGACCACATCTCGAAGCTGAAGCGCGACATGGTGGTGAAGAAGTTCAAGAAGCTCGCCAGGGAGAAGACGCCGGGCAGCAAGGCGCCGGGCAAGTTGGTGGGATAGGGCATTGTTCGAGTAGTTTGATGCTGAACCTTGCGAGACGTTGGGCGGGACAGCGCCCCCCTCTGTCCTGCTGGACATCTCCCCCACACGGGGGGAGATCGGCCGTCATCTCCGATTTCACCAATCTCCGAAATTGAAAGAAAGGCAGGACGGTGAAGCTGCCAATCTCCCCCAAGTGGGGAGATGCCCGGCAGGGCAGAGAGGGGCGCGAAGGATCGCCTTCCGCTTGAGTAAGGCCTCTCGCTATGATGTCATTGACAAGATGGAGACGCCGATGAGCGACTTGCTGGTCAGAAATATTCCCGAATCCTTGAAGCGGGAAATCGAGCAGGCGGCGCGAAAGAGCGGCCAGAGCCTGTCGGGCAAGGCGATCGCGCTTCTGCGCAAAGCCATGGTCGCCGAAAGGCAAGCCAGGCTGGAGCCGGGTCTTTCGGCATGGGACGCTATTCGCGCGACTTTCGCTGCTGAAAACGCAATTGGCGACGAATTCGCCAAGATCATGGACGAGATCGAAGCCGAAAGGAAACGCGACTTCGGTCGCCGACCCGCAATATCAGAGACTTCGACGGGCTTGAAGCGCGTGCCTGAGCCGACTTGACGGGGCAGGCAGAGGCCAGGATCAAGGAAAAAATGCCCCTGCGCGTCATCTTCATGGGTACGCCTGAATTCTCCGTGCCGACGCTGCGGGCGATCGCGGACGCCGGACATGAGATAGAAGCCGTCTATACCCAGCCGCCGCGCGCCGCCGGACGCCGCGGGCTGGAACTGACGCCGTCGCCGGTGCAGCGCGAGGCGGAGCGGCTGAGCATCGAGGTGCGGACGCCGGTGTCGCTGAAAAGCGAACCCGAGCAGCAGGCGCTCCGCGCCTTGCGGGCCGATGTTGCCGTCGTCGTCGCCTATGGCTTGCTGTTGCCCATACCCATTCTCGAGGCGCCGCGGCTCGGCTGCCTCAATGGTCACGCGTCGCTGTTGCCGCGCTGGCGCGGCGCCGCCCCCATCCAGCGCGCCATCATGGCCGGCGATACCGAGACAGGCATGATGGTCATGCGGATGGAAGAAGGCCTGGACACCGGCCCGGTGGCCATGGTCGAAAAATGCGCCATCGGACCCGATATGACGGCCGGCGACCTGCACGATCGATTGATGCTCATTGGCGCCTCGCTGATGGCGGAAGCGCTGGCACGGCTGGAACGGGATGCCCTGACATTTACGACTCAGGCGACGGTGGGGGTGACCTACGCCAAAAAGATCGATAAAGCGGAGACGCGCGTGGACTGGACGCGGCCTGCTGGCGAAGTCCACGATCATATTCGCGGCCTGTCGCCCTTTCCCGGCGCGTGGTGCGAGACCGAAATTGGCGGCCGCTTGGAGCGGCTGAAACTGCTTCGCTCGACGCTTTCGAATGGCGCCGGCGAGCCGGGAGGAATTCTCGACGACCGGCTGACGGTCGCCTGCGGGTCAGGCGCGATCAGGCTGGTCGAAGTTCAACGTGCGGGCGGAAGGCCCATTGCCGCGCAGGAGTTTCTGCACGGGGCCAAGCTCGAAAAAGGAATGAAATTCTCATGAGCATGATGTCGATACGCGCGGCAACGCCGCGGGACCGCGAGGCGATCCGCCTCGTCGAGGAACACGCCTTCGGCCAGCAGGCGGAGGCCGGACTGGTCGATGCGCTGGTCAGCGGCGGCGATGCCGTCGTCGAACTGGTGGCGGAAGAAGATGGACAGGTGGTCGGCCATATCCTGTTTTCGCGGCTTTTCGTGCAGAACGGCGGCAAGAGCTTTCCGGCGGTGGCGCTGGCGCCTCTGGCGGTCGAGCCTTCATTCCATGGCACCGGCATCGGCGGTGCGCTGGTCCGCGAGGCGCATATCCGCCTGAAGGACGCCGGCGAGGTGCTGGCGGTTGTGCTTGGCGATCCCGCTTATTATGGCCGCTTCGGCTACAGTCATGCGCGCGCCGAAAAGTTCGAAAGCGAGTACCAGGGCGACGCGCTGCAGGCACTGGCCTGGGGCGAGGCGCCTCAGACCGGCAAGCTGGTCTATGCTTCGGCCTTTAGCTCCGCGCTCGCCGCCTAACCTCATCCTGCTTAGGAATGCCGCGTTTTCGCCTCGACATCGAATATGACGGCAGCCTCTATGCCGGCTGGCAGCGCCAGGCAGACCAGCCTTCGGTGCAGCAGGCGATCGAACAGGCGATCGAGAAATTCTGCGGCGAACGGGTCTCGCTGCGCGGCGCCGGCCGCACCGATGCCGGCGTCCATGCGACCGGTCAGGTGGCGCATGTCGATCTCGTCAAGGCATGGCCTGATGACAAGGTGCGCGATGCCGTCAATGCGCACCTGCAAACGGCCAAGGCGCGCATCGCCATTCTCAAGGCGGCTGTCGTGCCTGATAGCTTCGACGCGCGTTTCTCGGCGATTGGCCGCCACTATCTCTATCGCATCGTCAACCGGCGCGCGCCGGCGGCACTCGACAAGGGCAAGATCTGGTGGGTGCCGAAGCGGCTCAACGCCGAGGCCATGCACGACGCGTCAAAGGTGCTGCTGGGGCGGCATGATTTCACCACGTTCCGCTCGACCCAGTGCCAGGCCGACAGCCCGATCAGGACGCTCGACCGGCTGGATGTCAGTCGGCTGGGTGATGTGATCGAAGTGCGAGCCTCGGCGCGCTCGTTCCTGCACAATCAGGTGCGCTCGATGGTCGGTTCGCTGAAGCGCGTCGGCGAAGGCGGTTGGACAATTGTCGACCTGAAGGCGGCGCTCGATGCGCGCGACCGTGCAGCCTGTGGCCAGGTCGCGCCGCCCGACGGACTTTTTCTTATCGGTGTGGATTACCCGCAGGCGTCCGGATGACGCGGCTAGATGTGCCGATCAGCCACCTAGGCCAGATCGTCCTGCCAATCGGCCCCGCCGTAGAACACGCGCAAAATCACCACGCGCTCGGACTCTACAATGAAGGCGATGGTGACGCGGCGTTCGAATCCGATGATGCGAAGCTCCTGCCGCACATCGTCGCGGCGCGTGCCTCGTTCGGAGCCGTATTCGAGCCGTTCGCAGAATGCCCGGATACGCTGGTCATAACGGTCGGCCGTGGCGGCACTGCTGGCTTCCGCAATGATGTCGTAAATCCGATCGAGATCGCCGCCTGCCTCCAGCGCATAAATGACGGCTCGACGCTTCACGCATTTCCCTGCAAGCGGGCCTTGTGGCGCTTGCGCGCCCGTTCGGCCATCTCCTCTGGCGAAATACCCCTACCAGGGTCTGCCTTCCAGGCGTCATAGGTCGGCGCGACTTCCTCGCGCAGCCAACGCTCCACGGCGGCATCGCGCTCTTGCAAGGCGCGAAGCCCAGCGCGGATGACTTCGCTGCTGGTTGCATAGGTCCCGGACTGAACGAGCCGATCGATAAAAGCGGCTTGCTCGGCCGGTAGGCTGAAAGTGCGTTTTTCAGTAGCGGACATTATTCCTCCTATGAGGGACCAGTATGATATTATCATACCCGTCGCGAAACCGCACCAGGATTTCGGATAAATCCACTTAGATGCTTCAAGTCCCGGTCGCGCTCGGCGCACCGATGCCGAGCAGCGCCTGCAGGCCGAACAGAACGACCAGCGACGCCACGAACATGCCGGCGAAGACGGCGGTGCCGACAGCCGCGCCCCTGCCGATGGCGACGTTTGTCATCCGCCAGGTCAGTATCATCGACAGCGCAAACAAAAGCAGCGACGCCAATACGGCGAACTCGTTGGTGGACGGCAGGAAAAGCCTGATCAACGCCGCTGGCAGCATCATCCAGGCGATGATCGCCGACGCCCAGTTGCTGGCGACGACATAGTGGACGAAGCGCCCGCCAATGCCGGCCCGCGGCGCGACCAGGGCAAGACCGGCGAGCGGCAACACCCAGGCGCCGATGTCGACCGTCGCCAGCCGGATCAGCATGCTGAAGCGCCCCGCGAATGCATTCGGATCGCCGATCTCATTGGCAAGGCCGACCCAGCCGACGATCAGCGCCGGTGCCGCGACGATGATGGCGAAGAAGGAATTCCAGAAACCGTCGGCCGAAAGGTCGAGCTGGCGCAGCCCGTCGGCCTTACCTAGCATCAGTCGCCAGGCGCCGGTCAGCGAAGCATAAGTTTCATCCGACGAAAGCATGATTACGATGCGCCTTGATCGAACCAGTCTTCGATGAAGCGCTGATAGATCTGCGTCAGCGTCTCGAGGTCGGCAAGCGCGACGCGTTCATCGACCATGTGCATGGTCTTGCCGACCAGCCCGAACTCGACCACCGGACAATAGTCCTTGATGAAGCGCGCGTCGGAGGTGCCGCCGGAGGTGGAAAGCGCCGGCTTCCTGCCGATCACCGCCTTGACCGAACCGCTGAGCGCTTCGATCAGCCGGTCGTCGCGGGTGAGGAAGACGTGGCTCGGCCGATCGCGCCAGACGAGCTCGTAATCGACTGGCGTCGTCTTGCCGGCCCGATACTTCTTGCGCTTCGCGGCCTTGTCGAGACGGTTGTGGATTTCCGCCTGTATGGTCTCGGCGGTCCATGTGTCGTTGAAGCGGATGTTGAAGGTGGCGGTCGCCTTTGCCGGAATGACATTGGTGGCTGGATTGCCGACATCGATCGAGGTCACCTCCAGATTGGTCGGCTGGAAGTCCTTGGTGCCTCTGTCGAAGACCGGATGCAGCAAGGCGTCGACCAGCGTCATCAGCCCGCGCACCGGGTTGTCGGCAAGCTGCGGATAGGCCGCGTGGCCCTGGCGGCCGTTGACGATGATGCTGCCGGACAAAGAGCCGCGCCGACCGATCTTGATCATGTCGCCCAACGCGTCGGGATTGGTCGGCTCGCCGACGATAGACGCGTCCCATTTCTCGCCCTTGGCGGCCGCCCATTCGAGCAGCTTTGTCGTGCCGTTGATGGCCGGCCCTTCTTCATCGCCGGTGATCAGCAGCGAGACCGAGCCTTTCAGGCCGCCTTTCGACTCGAAATGGCGCGCCACCGCGGCGATGAAACAGGCGATGCCACCCTTCATGTCGACGGCACCGCGACCGAACATCTCGCCTTTGACGATCTCGGCGGCGAAAGGCGGATGCGTCCATGAGGCCTCGTCGCCGACCGGCACCACGTCGGTATGCCCGGCGAACATCAGGTGCGGACCATTGCCGGAGCGCCGCGCATAGAGATTTTCGATATCGGGTGTGCCGTCCTCGGAAAACACCGGGCGCTCGACGGAAAAGCCGAGTGGTTTCAGCATTTTTTCCAGTGTGCTCAGTGCCCCGCCCTCAATGGGCGTCACCGAGGGGCAGCGGATGAGGGCGGCGAGATTTGCAGCGGGATCGGTCGGCAACGTCATGGCAAAGCGATAGTCGAAAGCGCAAGGCCTGTCACGGCCAGACATAAGGGCCAGCCATCCCGCCAAGATTATGGTTTTCATGCCGTATAGTCGCAGGCCAAGGCAGCATCATCGGATGGCTAGGAGCTGACCGCTACCGTAACGTCGCCGCATTCTTGCTCGTCACTGCTGACCGAGATGGCGATCGGGCCGGATCACGCCCACGGGATCACCATCATGACAAGCCACAGTCGCCTGTGGGGACGGTGGCTTATGGAATCGAACGGCTTTGAAATGGAACGCCTTTGGCGATCACAGGCGTTCGATGGCCTTAGGCGCGTGCTTGTTCGGGTTATCTGAGGTCGGGCAAGTTGCGAGCTCTCATTTAGGAGCCAGACCATTTTCCTCCGCCGGATAAACTCCCTTCAGCACATCATCGAAATGGCGGCTCGTGGCGGAATTGCACTCGCAGGCAAGTGCGCGGAGCCCATCGACATCGCGAATATTCATTCTGGCGCGCCGTGTTTCGACGACTCCTCGCCGTCTGAGATCATGAATGATGCGGCTCAAGTAGCTGCGGCCCACGCCGAGCATCGCCGCGAGTTGCTCCTGGGTTAAGGCTATATCGGAATCGCCGGATCGCTCGATAGCGGCGAGCAGCCACCTTGCGGTGCGCTGTTCAATCGAATGTGCGGCATTGCAGGCAACCGACTGGAATACCTGCGCCATGAGGCAATCGGCGTAACGCGCGAACAGGTGGTGTAGCGTCAGTGAGCGTGCCTTCGCATCTTCGAGATGATGCAAGCCGATCCGAAAAAATGAACCGCCCAACTGCACTTCAGCGCGAGAGTAAGCCGGCAGCCTGCCCTGACTCACGATACCACCGATTGCTCCTTCACGGCCTACGAGAGCGGTCTCGATCGCGCGACCGTCGGCGAGAACCACCAGATATGAAATCAGGCTAGACCCGCGAGGGAAGTAGGCGTGCCGAACGGTGTCACCCGGCTCATGCAAAATCGTGCCGGTCGGAGCTGTCCAATCTTCCAGCTTTGGCTGTAGAATTGCCCAATCATCCGCTTTGAGCGCCCGAAGCAGGTTATTTCATGCAATATCAGACGCTTCCTGGATCCGAATATTCATCACACCACCCGCACCACGCTTCTTACCAATAACGCACATACGGCAGAAGTGTCCACTAGTGCGCAGACGGGGTCCATCCTTTGTGTCAACAGGTACAACAAGGGCGCTGATCAGGCCTGGTGTGAGCGCGCGCGGCGGCGCGGCGACTTCCAAGACGCGACCTGTTTGGAAGACAAGAATGCCTATGTGGCACTTGGCGGGCCGCCCTCAGCACGCCGCAAGAACCCTTATGCAGGCGGGCCTGAAACATGAGCTTGAAACATCTTGCCGGCCCGCAATTCAGCAGCCTGCTGCGGCTGTATGTGGCCGGAGATTCGCCCGGTGCCCGCCGAGCCCGGGAGAGTCGGCTTCAAATTCTCGAAGAGTTGAAGGGCAAAATCGAGATTGAGATTATCGACATTCTCGTCCGGCCGGAGGAGGCAGAGAAGGGGGGCATCCTTGCCACACCAACCATTTCCGATGAATCCGTCAGCCCGCCCCGCCGCCTGGTCGGCGACATCAGCAACGTCGCACAGGTTCTCGAGTATTTCGGTTTCCGCAAAAAAGGACAGTGAACCATGACCGCAGAGGAAACTCTCATCGATCCTGTGCTCCAACGCGTCAAGACCGGCATTGAGGCATTCGACGACTTGGTGATGGGCGGATTGCCGCGTGGCCGCACCACTGTTGTCGGGGGCACGCCCGGCAGCGGCAAAACAGTGTTTGCCACGCAATTCCTGGCTCATGGCATTACTGATCTCAACGAGCCAGGCGTCTTTGTCACGTTCGAGGAATCACCTGCCGAGATCGAGGTCAACATGGCAAGCTTTGGCTGGGAGATAGGCCGGTGGCGCGAGCAAAACAAGCTCGCCTTTGTCGATGCCAGCCCGCGCCAATCGGACCAGATCGTAGTGGGTGATTTTGATCTAGCGGGATTGCTGACGCGTGTCCTGCACGCCGCCAAGAGTGCCAAGGCCAAGCGAAATCGTGCTCGATTCGATCACCCAGCTCTTTGACCATTTCGTCGGCGATCAGAAAACGGTGCGCCGGGAACTCCTACGCATTGCGACCGCCCTAAAGAAGGAGGGCTTAACTGTCCTTATGACGTCCGAGCGCAACAGCGAATATGGGGAAATCTCGCGCCACCGGATCGAGGAGTTCGTGGCCGACGCCGTGGTCATCTTGCGCAATGCGCTCGACCGTGAACGCCGCCGCCGCACGATCGAATCAAGATGCGCGGCAGCCGACATGTCGAAGGCGAGGTGCCGATCACGCTGGTCAGGGAGCAAGGAATTGTGGCTGTGCCTCTGTCGTCGCTGCGTCTTGAACAGCAATCCAGTACGAAGCGAGTGACCAGCGGCAACTACGAACTGGACAAGATGAGCAGCGGTGGCTTTTTCCGAGATAGCGTGACGCTTGTCAGCGGCGCGACTGGAACCGGCAAGTTTCTTGCCGGCGGTGTTGCGGCTGGCGAGCGTGCCTTGCTGGTCGGCTATGAGGAAAGCCGTGGCCAGCTCTTCAGAAACGCACACAGCTGGGGGGGTCGACTTCGAGGCAATGGAAGCGGAAGGCCGCCTCAAAGTGGTCTGCCTCTATCCGGAAGCCCAGAGCTTGCCCGATCACCTGCTGATGATTCGAGAGCTTGTCGAGGAGTTCAAACCTGATCGACTAGCCATCGACAGCCTCTCGGCTTTGGAACGCGTCGCGCCCGAAACTGGATTTCGCGAGTTCCTGATCAGCGTCACCTCTTTCGTCAAGAAGCGTGAGATTGCGGGACTTTGCACAGCCACTGACACATCGTTGGTGGGTGGCCATTCCGCCAGCGAACAACACATCTCGACGCTCACCGATTCTATCATCCTGTTGCGCTACATTCAGGAAGCTGAGTTCATGCATCGCGGCCTAATGGTGTTGAAGATGCGTGGCAGCGAACACGACAAGCAAATCCGACGCTTCACAATCGACGGCAAAGGGATGCACCTCGGAGCGCCCCTGACTGGGGCGCCGGACGTGTTCCAGGGTCCTCCGATAACCAAGGCTTGATCAACATGAGCGGTTGTAGCGCGCTTAAGCAGACAGTGGCCGAAATTCTACGCTGCGAGGAGAATCCAAGCCAGACGAGCATCAGTCAGCCGAGCTTTCGGCTGCTGATCGAAAATACGGCGGACGGCGTGTTGGTTGTCGATCTCGCTGGCGCGGTGCTTTACGCCAATCCAGCCGCCGCACGGATCTTCGGCAAACGACCCGAACACCTTCTTCACGTTCCGCTCGGTCGTCCGTTGTCTCAGGCGAGACGGCCGAAATCACCGTACATCGTCCGGTCGGAAAGCCAGCAGACGTAGAGATGCGGGTGGTAGAGGTAACTTGGGACGGCAAACCGGCGCTTCTGGCGAGCCTCCGTGATGTATCGGCGCGACGCGCGCAGGAAGAGCGTCAGCGTCAATCACAGAAGCTGGAGCGATCGGCCGCCTAACGGCCGGCATTGTTCATGATTTTAAGAATCTGATCGCCGCGTTCGAGTCTGGGCTGCGGCTGCTGGAAAAGCAGATCGCTTTAGATCCAAAGGATCCCAACGTCGCCATGCTCATCGAAGAAATGCACAGACGAACCCAAAATGGCAGTGCATTGACGCAGCAGTTGCTCGCATTCTCGCGCCGACAATCTATCGTCCCTCGGACCGTCGATCTCAACGAAAGGATCAGCTCTCTTACCAGTCTTCTCGAGCGGACTCTTGGCAGCGGCGTCAAGGTCCAATGCGACTTGGATCCGACGCTCGGCCCTATTCCCATCGACGCGAACCAGCTCGACGTTGCCATCCTCAATCTCGCCGTCAATGCCAGGGATGCCATGGCGGGCAGCGGCACGCTTACGATCGAGACAAACGATGTCCCAGACGATCTAGAAGACATGCCCGCTATTGCTGCACGTCAAGAGCGGCGCGACTGAAGCGATTGCGGCGCTCATTGTCGGCCCATGCCCTGGTGCGCAAGGCAGAGCAGGAAAGGCGTGGATCGCCCGGCTTGACGTCCGAGGCCATCATGGCGGACGGCCGCCCAATAATCGCTGTGATCGTCAGTTCGCGGCCCGCACATGCGCCCAGTAACGGCCCTTGCCGGTGCGCTTGGCTTCATAGAGCGCGTGATCGGAACAGGTGAGAAGAATTTCCGGCTCGCCGCCATCGGCAGGCGCGAAAGCGCTTCCAATGCTCAACCCGATGGGTATTGCGGTGCCCAGGCCAAGGTCGAAAGGAACCGAAATCTTCTCAATAGCCCGCTTTGCCAGGTAGGTGGCTTCGATCTCGGATGTGTTGGGCAGCAGGATGACGAATTCGTCACCGCCGATCCGAAAGACCACATCCCCCGCTCGGAAAGCGCGTTTCAATCGTTCGGCCACCTTGCGCAGCAGCATGTCGCCGACCGCGTGGCCGAACCGGTCATTGACGTGTTTGAAGCCGTCGAGATCCATGCTGAGAACGGCAAACGGCCTGCCGCCATTTGCGGCCGGCGCGGCAAGCTCGCTGCACATGCCGCGCAGTTTCTCCTGAAGGAAGATGCGGTTTGGCAGGCCGGTCAGCGCGTCCTTGATCGCCAGATCGCGATTGTCCAGTTCGGCGCGGATCATGCGGGCGTTGATCGCATGATTTTGAAGCAGCACGATGATGACGCCGGCCACATAGAACGGTACTTGAATTCCGACGATAGACATTCCGGGCGCCGGCGAAAATAGCGCGCCCGCCAGAAAAGGCAGGCTTACGGCCAGCATGACGAATATGGCATAGCGCGGGGTGGCTGCGTTGCGGGACGACACCACGCCGACGACGCCTGCGACATTCAGCGCAGCCAGCACGGCGAGCGCCATATGCCCGCTGACGACGCAGCCATAACAGCCGAGGCCGAAAATCACCGACCATGGGCCGCCGGCGGCCATGAGGCCTGCCAGCGGCCCCGTTCCCCCGCGCTTGCGAGCCCGCTCACATTCCCGCATCAGCAGGAAGCGGACGGCAAACAGGATGAGGTCGGCCGCGATCCAGGCGTAAGGCCACCGGTCGCCGGTGACGACCGCGGCGCTGACTGCCAGCACCAGGACGCTGATGGTGCCGAACAGGACAGCGAATTTGCGGTCGAAGGTGGTATCGAGAAGCCGTGCGCGGACGGCTTCCGGTTCCGCTCGCATCGGCGAAGAAAACCAGGCGAACAGCCGCGCGCCGGCGCTTCGCTTTCCGCGCGTTTTCGGGTTGGACAAGGGTTCGTCGTGTGCCAGTCGAGTGCTCCGTGTCAGGCGACACAGTCTCCACGGGCATGCTGGACCAAGGTGATTAAGATTAGCTTAGGTACCTGGACGAGCCGACCGCAACGAACCGTCGATCAGGGTGATCTTTTGCCAGATCTTCCGCGACAGGTTGGAGCTCAGGGTCTCGATGTCGTTGACACCATCGACGACCACATCGTCGTTGACCGACTGGGCGAACAGCGCGGCGATCTTGCCGGTGATCGACAGCATTTCGGAGCAATAGTCGAGATAACGGGCGAGGTCGGCACGGTC
Source organism: Mesorhizobium sp. WSM4813 (assembly GCF_055811555.1). Taxonomy (NCBI): domain Bacteria; kingdom Pseudomonadati; phylum Pseudomonadota; class Alphaproteobacteria; order Hyphomicrobiales; family Phyllobacteriaceae; genus Mesorhizobium; species Mesorhizobium sp. WSM4813. Next base: position 127,371 of record NZ_JBVVQU010000005.1, on the reverse strand, counting down.
GGTTATGCGTGCTGGTGAATGCGATGTCGGCTTGAAATCGGTTGAAAGCGCTGCCGGATCCTTGGTCAGCTGATGCATGTCGATGACGTGGATCAGCGATCGCAAGCCGTGAAGCTTGTGAAACACCTGCTTGCGCTTGATGCGCTCCTCGGTCCGGATCAAGGCCAGGAAGCCGAGCACCGCGAGGATGATCATGTTGATCAACGATTCGATGCCTTGCACCGACTGGACGGCATCGTCGGTGCCAGAGATACGGCCGAGCGGCAGGATGGTGCCGACGAACAGGAACATCAGCGCGCCTGCGGCAATGGCGGCGATGACGACGCCGCGCAGCCACCAGATCGGCGCTTCCAGCGCCTTCGCTGCCTTGGCCAGATCACGCGACAGCGACACGAGTTCAATGGCGACGCCACGCAAGCCTGCATCGGGAAAACGGTCGGCGACGCGTTTTTCCAGTCGCTCGGCGGTTTCGATGATCAGTTTCGAGTCAAGCGTGCGGTAGCGCATGGCTGGATACCCGGCGCTCAGGATTCGGCGGGCGCATTGGTGCGTTTGCCATAGCGGTTGGGTCCGGGATCACTTTTGAAAAAGGCCAAAATAATAAGGAGAATGGCGCCGACGATGAGAGAGATCAACGCATAGTAGGTAGGCTTGCCGAAATCATGGAACCGCTTCGCCGTTAGCGCAAAGGTCGACCATGTTGAGACAACCACAGCGATCCACCAGGCGAGCGCCCAGTACTGACTTGCGGCAGTGCCTAGCGGCGTTCGCGAGAACTGGTAGAGCAGAAAAAGCTGAACCAGGAGGGGCAAAAGACCGGCCAAAACGTAGGCACTGGGGTTCACTCGCCCGGAAAGGCTGAAGAAAAGCCATAGAAATCGAGGTCTGTCGAGCAATCGGGTGCGTCCGTTTTTTGCGAAGGATCAATCGCGAAGCAGTTCATTGATCGAGGTTTTGGAACGGGTCTTGGCATCGACCCGCTTGACGATGACCGCGCAGTAGAGGCTCGGACCGGGCTCACCACTGGGCAGCGGCTTGCCGGGCATCGAGCCGGCGACGACGACGGAATTGGCCGGCACCTCGCCGTAGAAAACCTCACCGGTGGCGCGGTCGACGATCTTGGTCGACTGGCCGATGAAGACGCCCATGCCGAGCACCGAGCCCTCGCGCACGATGCAGCCTTCGACCACTTCGGAACGTGCGCCGATGAAGCAATTGTCCTCGATGATGGTGGGGCCGGCCTGCATCGGCTCCAGCACGCCGCCGATGCCGACGCCGCCCGACAGATGCACATTCTTGCCGATCTGGGCGCAGGAGCCGACCGAGGCCCATGTGTCGACCATGGTGCCGCTGTCGACATAGGCGCCGACATTGACGAAGGACGGCATCAGCACGGCACCTGGCGCGACATAGGCGGAGCGCCGCACGATCGACGACGGCACGGCGCGGAAACCTGCCTTCTCGAAATCGATGGCGCTCCAGCCGTCGAATTTCGACGGCACTTTGTCCCACCACACGGCCTGGCCGGGACCACCCTTGATGATCTCCATCGGGTTGAGCCGGAAGGACAGCAGCACCGCTTTCTTCAGCCACTGGTTGACATGCCATTTGCCGTCGGCCTGGCGCTCGGCAACGCGGACGATACCCCGGTCGAGCAGGTCGAGCGCCGACTGAATGGCGTCGCGCGCCGCGCCGCGGGTTGCCGTCGAAATCGTCTCGCGTTCCTCGAAGGCGGTTTCGATAGTCTTTTCGAGGCTCGCCAGATCGGGCTTCGACATGAATTCGCTCCATTACCAAGCTGTTAAGGGGCCGCACCTTAACCTGTTTTGAAAGTCGCCGGACCCTATGTGAAGGCTTGGTGAGGGTCAATCGCGGCTGCGTCACGGGACGGCGCCAGTGAATAATTGGGCCAGTGAATAATTGGGCCAGTGAATAATTGGGCAAGTGAATAACTGGACGGGCAGGTAATATGACTCCTATGGAAAAGGCGGGGTGGACGCCGCTGCCGCATTCGGACGAGGATCTGGAGCGGTCGAAAAGCGTGCCGGACACGCCGCAGACGCGTGCCGAGACCTACCGGCTGGCCTGGAACGATCCCGACTTCATGACGCGGCGCGAATTGCGCGCGGTCAGGCTGCAGCTCGAACTGTTGAAGCCGGAGATGATCCTGGCCGAGCGCGGCATCCGCTCGACGGTCATCCTGTTCGGCGGGGCGCGCATCCCCGAGCCGGACGGCGAAGCCTGGGCGGCCAAGAACGAGACGCAGAAGAAGAACCTTGAGAAAAACAGTAAATATTACGAGGAAGCGCGAAAATTCGCCCGCCTCTGCTCGCAGCAGTCGGCCACCTCTTATTATCGCGAATTCGTCGTGGTGACGGGCGGCGGACCGGGCGTCATGGAAGCCGGCAACCGCGGCGCCGACGATGTCGGCGCACCGTCGATCGGCCTCAACATCGTGTTGCCGCACGAGCAGGCGCCGAATGCCTATGTGACGCCGGAGCTCTGTTTCAACTTCCACTATTTCGCGGTCCGCAAGATGCATTTCGTCATGCGCGCCAAGGCTGTCGCGGTGTTTCCGGGCGGCTTCGGCACGATGGACGAATTCTTCGAGACGCTGACCCTCATCCAGACCGGCCGCATGGAGCGCGTACCAGTGATCCTGTTCGGCAAGGCGTTCTGGAAAAGGGCGATCGACCTCGATTTCCTCGCCGAGCAAGGCACGATCACCCCCGGCGACCAGGACATCATCGATTTCGTCGACACCGCCGACGAGGCCTGGGGGATCATCAGCCGCTTCTACAAGCTTTAGGCCGCGGGCTGAGGTACTGCGCGAAGCAGCCGCCTCAAGCGGTTACGTCGACGATCGCGGTGAGGAATTCGGCAAGATCGTCGGTGACGAAATCCACATCGTCCTCGTTGGCCGGGTCACGTTCCCAGATCTCCGAGAAGGTCGGCTCGAAGTTGCGCGGCACGACCAGCACCGTGGTCATGCCCAGCGATTTCGGCACGGACAGGTTGCGGGCCAGATCCTCGAACATCACCGCATTGTGGCCGGTGACGGCGTGGAGTTCCGCAAACTTCTCATAGGTCTGGCGCGCCGGCTTGGGGTTCAGCCCGGCAGCGACGATATCGAAGATGTCATCGAAATGGTCGAGGATGCCGAGTTGGCGCGCGGTGCGTTCGGCATGCCTGCGGTCGCCATTGGTGAAGATGAACTTGCGGCCGGGAAGCTGGCGGATCGCGGTGCCGAGAACGGGATCGGGAACCAGCCAGGAATAGTCGATATCATGAACCTTCTCGAGAAAGTCGTCTGGATCGATGCCGTGGCGCGCCATCAGACCGTTCAGCGTCGTGCCATATTCCCGGTAGAGTTCCTTCTGCAGCTTGCGGGCATCGTCGCGTGGCAGCGTCAGCAGTTCTCCGACATAGGCGGTCATCTTCACGTCGATCTGCGAGAACAGGTTCGAATGGTGCGGATAGAGCGTGTTGTCGAGGTCGAACACCCAGTCGGTGACATGGGCAAAGCGGGCGGGATCCGGGAGCGTCGTCATGCAATCCTTATGGCACGAAACACTCCCTTTGGCAGAGGCTTTATCCACAACTTATGCGCGTTGCGAGTGGCGGAAATGGCGCGATAGTTCAAATTTTAGGCATCGCCGAAAGGTGCCATTCAGGGCTTGCTGGCACAGAGACGGTTCAGGGGGAACAAGCGATGAGCCGCATATTTCTGAAGTCTGCCGCCGTCGCTTTCGCCTCCCTCGCGGTCTCGCTTTTGTTGACGCTGATCGTCGTCCCGGCAATGGGCTTTCCGATCAACCGCACGATCTGGCTGACTTCCACGGTCTGCCCGCTGGCACTCGCCTGGATCGCCGGCGCTTATACGTTCTGGCAGGGCGAGAGGTTGAAAAGCGCGCATCGCGACCTCGCCCGCGCTCATGCCCAGCTCGCCGCAGCGCATCGGCGCCTGTCGGAAAAAGCGAGCCGCGACGACATGACCGGCATGCTCAACCGCGAGAGCTTCTTTGCGGCGCTCGACGCCTCCCGGCGTAAATCCGATCGCGGTGCGTTGCTGATCATCGATGCCGACCACTTCAAGATCATCAACGACAGCTACGGCCACCTAACCGGCGACGAGGCGTTGCTCCTCATTGCAAGCGCGATCGAGCGCGGCGTGCGCAGCGGCGACGTCATCGGCCGCATCGGCGGCGAGGAATTCGGTGCGTTTCTGGTCGACGCCACCGAACAGGAAGCCAAACGCGTCGCCGAACGCATTCGCCGTGAAGTCGAGTTGATCCGCTTCCGTCCCGTCGATGAGCGGGTCATACCCCTCACCGTCAGCATCGGCGGTGTCACCTGCGGCGAGGATGCCGGCGTATCGGATCTGATGCGTGCCGCCGACCACCGCCTTTATCAGGCCAAGCATCGCGGCCGTAATCTGACTATCCTGGACAGGGACATTTCCGAAGCGGCCTGAGCGGTCTCGCGCATTAAGGAAATCCTAACGCTGTTTGGACTCAGCCGGGCCGCTTACACGGCTTAAGCAAAGTGTGCCGCTAGGTTTGGCACGGAATTGGCTTCTCCTGGCGAGCATGTGCCGTTCAGGGAACGCCATGCGTGGATCGAAGCCCATCGAGAGACGTGCCCGAGAGACGTGCCATGAGTTCCTTAACCAAGAAAATATCGCGCCGGACGATCATGCAGGTGCTGATCGCATTGCCGGCCCTGTCGCTGTTCCGCAAGCCGCCCGATACCGATCCGGACGCGATCGTGGAGGTCAATGGTTGGATCCTCAAAAGGAGCGACCTCACTTGATCTTCGACAGCTACGAGGCATTTCGCGCTGCGAATTTCACCGCCAAGGTCTGCATTCTCGGCTCCGGGCCAGCCGGCATCACGATCGCCAGGAAACTCGGCGCGGCCGGCATTCCGGTTGTGGTGCTGGAGGCCGGCTCTCGCGAGTTCGGCGACGATTCGCAGGATTTCTACCGCGGCGCCACGGTCGGCGACCCCTATTTCGATCTCGAAATCACCCGGTTGCGCTTCATGGGCGGCAGCTCCAATCACTGGGCCGGCTGGTGCCGGGTGCTCGACAGCCAAGATTTCGAGCCCAAGGCCTGGGCGCCGGATACCGGCTGGCCGATCAGCCGTGCCGACATCGAGCCCTATCTGCCCGAAGTCCAGGACATCCTGGAACTTCCCGACTTCCGGCCGGATGTGCCGATCTCGGACGATATTCGCTGGGTGCAGCTGATCAAGAGCCCGGCCGTACGCTTCGGTGAAAAATTCGCCGACGAACTCGACAGGAGCAGGAACGTGGCCGTGGTGCTCAGCACCTATGCCACCGAGCTTACCGGCGACGGTAAGAGGGTGACCGGCGCCAAACTGTGGTCGAGCGGCCAGGATGCCGGCTCTTTCACCGCAGACTATTTTGTCGTCTGCACCGGCGGCCTGGAAAACTCGCGGCTGCTTCTGTGGTCGAACCAGCGCTCGAACGGCGGCGTGGTGCCGAAGGCGACAGCGCTCGGCCGCTATTGGATGGAGCATCCGACCTTCGAGGGCGGCAATGCCATCCTCGCCGACTATGGCGAGTTTGAGGTCGACGCCACCAACGAGGCTTTCTTCTCGCCGACGCTGGCGGCCATGGAGCGCCTCGAGATCATGAATTTCGGCATCAGGCTGATCGAGACGCCGTACCCCGGCATCAAAAGCGTCATCGCCGACCTCGCCTGCACGGCACCCGAGATGGCCGAATGGGTGTCCTTTCAGCTCAGCCAGAACCTGCGCTGCGCCGCCCAGCTCTATGTCGCTTGGGAACAGGCACCGCAGGCTTCCAACCAGATCCGGTTGTCGAAGACCGATGTCGACCCTGCCGGCGTGCCGCGCATCGCGCTGCACTGGAAAAAGTCGGAGCTGGAGCGCCGCACGCTCCTCGAGGGTTTGAGGCTGTTCGGCAAGACGCTCGTCCGGAAGGATCTCGGCCGGGTGCGCATCGCCGACTGGCTCGCCAGTGGCGGGGACTATCCGACGAATGAGGAACTGGCCGGTCACCACCATATGGGCGGCACGCGTATGGGCACGGATGTGACCAGGAGCGTGGTGGACGCCAACTCAAAGGTGCACGGCATGGACAACCTCTATGTCGGTGGTTCCTCCGTGTTCTGCACGTCCGGCGAATGCAACCCGACGACGACAATCGTCGCGTTGGCCTGCCGGCTGGGCGACCACCTCGGCAAGCTCATTGGCGTGTAGAAGGCCGGCTCAGCCGCCGAGGGGTCGTCATTACAGTGCACCACCAATAACGCCCGCGCCGATCGGCTGCGAGCGTCCGAGCCTGCCAGTGTCTAAAGTTTCGCTGGGTCGAGCGCCGGCTTGCCCTTGTGGCGTCCGACGATCGCCGCCATCTCGGCGATGTTCTGGAATCCATCGCGCAAAACGTCGAAGGACGGCAGCACGAAATAGGCGCGCTGGAACTTGTCTATCTCGTAGCTGGTGCGCATCACCGTTTCCAGATCGAAGGGGACATGGTGCGCGTCGTTGCTTTCAATCGCGAATTGAAGTTCCGCAAAGGACGACATCAGCCCGGCGCCGAAAGCCTTCAGCGGTTGGCGTGCTTCCTGGATCAGCCCGTATTCGACAGTGTACCAGTAGAGACGGCTGATCATCTCGTCGCCGCCGAGCGCGATAAGGTGCTCGGCCTTCTCGCCATACATCTGCATGAAATCGGCAAAGACCGGCTGCGTCAGCGCCGGCACATGGCCGAAGAAGTCGTGGAACATGTCCGGCTCGACGATGTAGTCGAGCTCTTGTTTCGTCCGCAGCCAGTTGGTCACCGGGAAGCGCCGGGCGGCGAGGTGGACGAAAAAGGCTGGTGCGGGAATGAGGCCCGGCACGGCGACGATTTCCCAACCGGTAAGCTTGCGCAGCTTTTCGCTGACGACACCGAAATCCGGAATCTTGTCGAGCAGGCCCAGCGTGGCGACGCCGTCGAGATAGGACTGGTGTGCCAGCTTTTGCGTAAGCTTCGTCTGGCGGTCACACAGCGTGCGCCATACGGCCTGCTCGTCAGCAGTGTAGTTGTAGCTCTGCTCCACGGTGAAGTCGGCACGGCAGACCGAATAGTCGCCGCGAAGGCCTTGCGCTGCGCATTCGCGGGCGTAGTCGGCAACGCTCATGGTCATGGCTGTTCTCCCTGGAAATCACGACTAACATTATAAAAGTTTAGCCGGGTCCGGTGAGGCAAATCCGCTTTGATGATGGCTCGAATACGCTATTTGAGGTAAAAGTCACTACAGCGAAGCTGTAGGAGAGTGAAAGTGCCTCAGTTTGACGATTTTGAGATCAAGATGCTCGATATCTTGCAGCGTGATGGGCGCAAGCCGGTGTCCGAACTGGCGCAGGAGATCGGCCTGTCGACGACGCCATGCGCGCGCCGCTTCGAGGCTCTTCAGAGCGCCGGCATCATTAAGGGCTTTGCCGCTGTGCTCAGCCGCCGCGCCATTGGCCTGATGGTCGAAGTGTTCATTCAGGTGCGCCTCGTAACCCACAGCGACGGTTCGCCCGAAACCTTCATCGCCGCCGTGCAGCGCATGGACGAGGTGTCGTCGTGCTGGACGATGACCGGCGACTACGATTTCCTGCTGCATGTGATGGTGCCGTCGGTTGACGAGCTCAACGCCTTTGTCATGCACCGGCTGATGCGGCTCGACGGCGTGCGCGACGTCCACACGCAGCTCGTGCTGCAGAACATCAAGGGGCCGGGCCACGTGCCGCTTGGGCACCTCAGGCGATGAGTTCGCCCTGGCGCCTGCGCCGCCCGTGATTTCTGGCCGACAAGCTGTCAGCCTGCGCTCACGGCACGATCAGCGTGCCGGCGCCGTGTTCGGTAAACAGTTCGAGCAGCACCGAATGCGGCGTCTTGCCGTTGAGGATGACGACGCCTTCGACGCCGCGGTCGATCGCCTCGATGCAGGTCTCGACCTTGGGGATCATGCCGCCCGACACCGTGCCATCCATGATCAGAGCCTTTGCCTCGGCCACGGTCAGCTCATCGATCAGCTTCTTGTTCTTGTCGAGCACGCCGGGCACGTCGGTGAGGAACAGAAGGCGTGTCGCCTGGCAGGCGCCGGCAATGGCGCCGGCAAAGGTGTCGGCATTGATGTTGTAGGTGTGGCCGTCGCGGCCGGGCGCCACAGGCGCCAGCACCGGGATCATTTCGGAGCGCGCCAGAAGGTCGAGCAACGTGCGGTCGACCTCGACCGGCTCGCCGACAAAGCCGAGATCGAGTACGCGCTCGATATTGGAGTCCGGGTCGATCAAGGTCTTGCGTGCTTTTTCGGCGAAAACCATGTTGCCGTCCTTGCCGCACAGGCCGATCGCCCATTCGCCCTCGGCGTTGATCAGCGCCACGATTTCCTTGTTGATCGAGCCGGCCAGCACCATCTCGACGATCTCAACCGTCTTCTGGTCGGTGACGCGCAGGCCCCCTTCGAACTTCGATTCGATGCCCATCTTGCTCAGCATGGCGCCGATCTGCGGCCCGCCGCCATGGACGACGATCGGATTGACGCCGGATTGTTTCAGCAGAGCGATGTCGCGGGCGAAGGCCTTGCCGAGCGCAATATCGCCCATGGCATGGCCGCCATATTTCACCACCACCGTCTTGTTCTCGTAGCGCTGCATATAGGGCAGTGCCCTCGAAAGCAGCGCGGCCTGCATTTCGGCGGTGGCGGCGAGGTCCGTCATCGGCATGGTTCCCAGCTTGGCATGAACGGCGGCGTCTTAGCGGGAATTGCAGCGGGCCGCAAACGGCTTTGCTGTCACATCAGGTGAAATCGGCCCGCCTCTATGCCGGAATTCGCAGCGGCGCCCGCCGCGCCTGCCATCCCGAAATCTTCTCCATCTGCGCGGCGAAGGACAACAAGGTCTCCTCGTCGCCGGGGCGGCCGGCGGCCTGGATGCCGAGCGGCAGGCCGGCATCGGTGACATAGACAGGCAGCGCGATCGACGGCTGGCCGCTGACGTTCTGGATCGCCGGCCAGTGCGTGAACCACAGGCTTTTGTCCATCAACTGGCCGAACAGCGGCTTGAATTTCAGCAGACGGGCCAGGCGCAGCCTGTCGAGCACGTCCTCTATGAACGCATCGGCGCCCTTCGGGTCCATGGCGCCGCAGGCGAGCGGCGGATGCGCGATAACAGGCATCAGCACGGCATCGTACGGCGCGGTCTCGGTGATCAGGCGGCGCGACGTGGCATGCAGCCGCTGCAGGCCGGCGTAGATCTCGCCGGCCGAGACGATCTCGCCGAAGCGGCTCATCAGACGCGTGGCGCGCTCGACGTCGCCCGAAACGGAACGGCCGATGCGCAAGACTTCAATGCGCATCGCGCCGGCGACTGCCGCAGCCACGGTCCTGGCGAAGTCGGCGATGAAGTCGCGACCGATATAGGGCAGGTCGATCTCCTCGATCGTGTGGCCGCCTTCGCGCGCCAATGCAACAGCCGTGTCCAGCGCCGTCAGCGTCTCGGCCGATATCGGCAGGCCGAGCGGCGATCTCTGGTAGACGGCCAGTTTCAGCTTGCCGGGGTCACGCACTGCTGCGGCGGCAAAAGTTCCCCTCGGCGGCGGCGCCGCATACGGTGACAGCGGATCGGGTCCATGCGTCAGGTCAAGCAGCAAGGCCGAATCGCGGACCGAGCGGGCAACGGCGTGGTCGACGACCAGACCGTACCAACTTTCGGTGACGAGCGGCGACAGCGGCACACGGCCGCGCGAGGTCTTCAGCCCGACCAGCCCGGTGCAGGCGGCGGGAACGCGGATCGAGCCGCCGCCATCCGAAGCATGTGCCACCGGCACGACGCCGGCCGCGACCAGCGCCGCCGCACCTCCAGACGAGCCGCCGCTGGTATGGGCCGTATTCCACGGATTGCGGGTGATGCCGAAAGCGGCGGATTCGGTCATCAGCCTCAGCCCATGTTCGGGCGAGGTGCTGGTGGCGATCGGGACAAGGCCGGCGGCCAGATGGCGTTCGGTCATCACCGAATCGAAATCGGCAACGAAAGCCGGAATGCGGCTGCCGCCATGCGTCGGCACACCTTTCATAGCGATGCCGAGGTCCTTCAGTGCAAAGGGCACACCGGCCAGCGGCAGCTTGCGGCCGATGGTTTTCGCCCGCGTCCGCGCCGCCTCGTAAGCGGCTCGGCGATGGCGTTGATGTCCGGGCGGGTGGCCTCGGCTCGCGCAATCGCCGCATCGACGAGCTCCTGCGGCGCGATCTCGCCCTTGCGCACCAAGCTGGCAAGCCCGGTTGCGTCGTACTCCCACAAGACCCGTTCAACCGACATTGCCGCTCTCCCCGCTGTGAGAAGGCTAGCGGTTGCGGATTTTCTTGGCAATCGAAGTCCACGACGCTCCCGGTGCACAAGAACGCTTCCGCCGTTGCAAATACATTGCAATTGCCTAATTTGGCAGCCGATGACGCCGCAGGACATCAGCAACCTGATCGTCCGGACTTCGATGAAGGACCGGGCTGCGTTCGATCTGCTCTACCGGCAGACCAGCGCGAAACTTTTCGGCGTCTGCCTTCGTGTATTGAAGGACCGGGGAGAGGCAGAAGAGGCGCTGCAGGAGGTCTTCGTCAAGATATGGACGAAGGCGGACCGTTTCGCCGTCTCGGAGCTAAGCCCGATTTCCTGGCTGGTGGCCATTGCGCGCAATCACGCGATCGATCGGATAAGGGCGCGGCGAGAGCCTGCCACCTATATCGATGCTGCGCTCGAGGTGGCCGATCCAGCACCGGGGCCGGAGGCTGCGGTTGTTGCGGGCGGTGAATCGGAGCGCATCTACCGTTGTCTCGATGAATTGGAAAAGGACCGGGCGGCGGCCGTCCGGGGCGCCTATCTGAACGGCGAAAGCTATGCCGAACTGGCCGTACGCCATGGCGTGCCGCTGAACACGATGCGAACCTGGCTGCGGCGCAGCCTGTTGAAGCTCAGAGAGTGTCTGGAAAGATGACGCTGGCAGAGGATGACGGACCAGAATCTGGGGGCGACGACCTGTTCGCCGCCGAATACGTTCTTGGTGTGCTGGACGCGGACGAACGCGAGATCGCGTCACGCCGCATCGACGCGGACGCCGCTTTCGCGCGGCTTGTCGATGCCTGGGAGGCCCGTCTTTCGCCGATGGCCGCCACTTATCCGGAAACAGAGCCGCCGATCAGGGTCAAGGAGGCATTGGATCGCCGGCTGTTCGTCGCAGGGCCTCGCGCCGGTCTGTGGTCGAGCCTTGCCTTCTGGCGTGGCCTTGCCGCCGCTGCTGTCGCGGCGCTGGCGATCTATGTCGCCGTGCCGTACTTCAATCCGCCGGTCGAGCAGCCGCGGCTCATCGCCTCGCTGGCTGCCGACGGCAGCGACGTCAAATACCTTGCCGTCTATGACGCCGCCCATCGCGAAGTCGGCTTGTCGCATATCTCCGGCGAGCGCGCCGCGGGCAAGGATTTCGAGCTGTGGATGATTGAGGGCAAGAACCCGCCGGTCTCGATCGGCGTCATCCCGGCCGGCCAGACCGCGCATATGGCCATCTCCCCAGCCATGCAGGAAAAACTTGGGCAAGGCGCCGTGCTTGCGGTCAGCCTCGAGCCGGCCGGCGGTTCGCCGACCGGTCAGCCGACCGGCCCTGTGGTCGCTGCCGGCGATTTGAAGAGCATCTGATCGCCCTATCTTCCCGCTTTTCGGGAATATTTTAAATCTATCTTCTCTGGTGGGGTGAGCTTAGGAACGCGCCCACTAGAATGGTCTCTGCTTCGAATCGCCGTTGTGAAAAAGAAATTTTCCTGAACGACGAAACTCACGCATTCACTTTCCGTATCTCCGTGCGCCCCCAAAGAGGGGAAAGATAAAACTGAGGAGATTGAAATCATGCGTAAATTCGCCACCCTTTTGCTTGCCGGAACGGTCGCCGTCTCCGCGCTCGCCACTGCCGCCTATGCCCAGAATCCGATGGTCGGCGGCGCCGCCATGTATGCCACCAAGAACATCGTCGAGAACGCCGTCAATTCGAAGGATCACACGACGCTGGTCGCGGCCGTCAAGGCCGGCGGTCTCGTCGACACGCTGCAGAGTGCCGGCCCCTTCACCGTGTTCGCGCCGACCAACGAGGCGTTTGCAGCGCTTCCGGCCGGCACCGTCGACACGCTGCTCAAGCCCGAAAACAAAGACAAACTGGTCAAGATCCTGACCTGCCACGTCATCGGAGCCAAGGCGATGGCCGCCGACGTCGCCAAGATGGCCATGGACGATGGTGGCGCGCACAAGGTCAAGACGGTTGGCGGCTGCGAGCTGACGCTCAAGGCCGATGGCGGCAAGGTCACCGCGACCGACGAGAACGGCAATGTCGCCAATGTGACGGTCGCCGATGTCGAGCAGTCGAACGGCGTTATCCACGTCATCGACAAGGTTCTCCTGCCCAAGATGTAACGAAGGGCCTGCTGCCAACGAAGATATGGTTGAGGCTTCATGCCGAGTGCGCGGGTTTCCGCTTGCGTGACCCGCACAATCGACAGGCGTACACTCCGCACCGCCCGCTCCAGGCGCGGTGCGGAGTGCCGTTGTCAGGGGCAGGCCGTCACTAGCTTTTGATTTCCATGTGACGGTCGAATTTGGCAAATGGACAGAGGAGGAATGGCGATGATCCGGCGCGACTTTCTTTGGAGCGGTGCCGCTGTGGCATTGTTGGCAGGCACGGCAGCAACGCTGCGCATGGGCCGGCCGCAGGGCGCACACGCGGCCGAAACCTTCGAGGTGACGAAGACCGAGGCCGAGTGGCGCGCCATCCTGTCCGACGCGGCTTTCAATGTACTGCGCAAGGAAGGCACCGAATATCCCGGCACCAGCCCGCTGCTCAACGAGCACCGCAAGGGCATCTTCGCCTGTGCCGGCTGCGACCTGCCGCTCTATTCGTCCGAGACGAAGTTTGATTCCGGCACCGGCTGGCCGAGCTTCTGGCAGGAGATTCCCAACGCCGTCGGCAAGACCGTGGACAGGTCCCTCGGCATGACCCGAACCGAGGTCCACTGCCGCCGCTGCGGTGGCCATCTCGGCCATGTCTTCGACGACGGTCCGCCGCCGACCGGCTTGCGTCATTGCATCAACGGCGTCGCCCTGACCTTCAAGCCGGCCACCGCCTGACCTACAACGCCGCGCGTCCTTTTGGACGCGCAAAGTTGCGCGATCAGTGTCCGCCACCTCCGTCCGCTGGCTCGGCCGGTTTGCGGATGACCATGGTGAAGATCGCCAGCGTGGCGAACAGCGCCGTCAAGAGATAGAACACGTCCATGAAGGACAGCAGCGACGCCTGCTGCTGGACCATAGCAGACAGTTTGGAGATCCCCGCCTTGGACGCGTCCAGGCCGGCATTCTGCTGGAAGTCGAGCGTCATGTTCTGCAGCTTGGTCTGCGCCTCGGCGCTGCCCCATTGCACATGCTCGGCCAGCCTTGCGTAGTGGAAGGCGTTGCGGTCGATCAGCACGGTGTTGATGACGGCAAGGCCGACGGCGCCACCGAGATTGCGGGTGAGATTGAACAGGCCGGATGCATTCTTCAGCCGGTCAGGCGGTAGCGTTCCCAGCGCGATGTTGTTGATCGGCACCATGCACAGCATCATCGATGCGCCGCGCAGGATCTGCGGCACCAAAAGCTCCCAGAAATCCCAGTCGGCGGTCAGATAGGTCATGCGCCAGGTGCCGGCGGCGAAGCCGAAGAAGCCGATCATCATCATCAGCCGCGGATCCATCTTGCGCGACAGGATGCCGGAAATGGGCGCGGTGACGAACATCGCAAGGCCGCTGACGAACAGCGCCTCGCCGATCATCAAGGAATCGTAGCCGCGGATGCGTCCGAGATACACCGGATAGAGATAGGTCAGGCCGTAGAGGCCGATGCCGATGACGAAGGAGAACAGCGAACCGAAAGCGAAGTTGACGTTGGTGAAGGCTTTCAGGTCGACGATCGGCTCCTCGGCGGTGAAGGCGCGCCAGAAGAACAGCACCGCGCCGGTCGTCATCAGGATGGCGCAGATGAACACGGCCTGGTCCTGAAGCCAGTCGTTGTTAGGACCTTCCTCGAGCACATATTCCAGCGAGCCGAGAAAAGCCGCCATGCCGGCGAGGCCCCACCAGTCGAACTTGCGGAACAGGCTGAGATTGGGCTTGTCGAAGTCGATCAGCGACCACGCCGCGGCGGTCACCAGGATGCCGGGCACCACATTGATCAGGAACAGCCAGTGCCAGGACGTGGCATGGCTTATATAGCCGCCGACGGTCGGGCCGATGGTCGGTGCCAGCGTCGCCACCAGGCCGATCATCGGCGACACCATGGCGCGGCGCGACGGCGGGAAGATGGTGAAGGCGGCAGCGAAGACGCTTGGGATCATGCCGCCGCCGATGAAGCCCTGGATGGCGCGGTAGACGATCATCTGGTCGATGTTGGTGGCGGTCGCCGCCAGCGCACTCGCGGCGGTGAAGCCAGCCGCGGAGACGGTGAACAGCACACGCGTCGACAGCATCCGGCTGAGAAAACCGGATAGCGGGATCATGATGACTTCGGCGATCAGATAGGCAGTCTGCACCCACGGAATTTCGTCGGAACTGGCGCCCAAGCCCGCCTGGATCTCGGCCAGCGAGGCCGAGACGATCTGGATATCGAGGATCGCCATGAACATGCCGAACACCATCGCCAGGAAGGCGATGATGCGGCGCGGCTCTATGTGGTCGACGGGCTTGGCCGGCGCCGATCCCGCGGTCAGGGTTGCGGTCGCCATGACGTTGCTCCGGGGCCTGCTTACTTTGACGCCGAAGGTGCGGTGCGGCTGTCGACGGCGACGACGACGCTGAGGCCGGCGCGCAGCTTGCCTGTCTTCAGCACATCCGCCGGCACGTCGATGCGAACCGGGACGCGCTGCACAACCTTGGTGAAATTGCCGGTGGCGTTTTCCGGCGGCAGCAGCGAGAACACCGCGCCGGATGCCGGCGCCAGCGACGAGACGGTGCCTTCGAAATCCTGGCCGTCGATCGCGTCGACCGAAATCCTGACCTTTTCGCCAGGCACCAGCTGGGCAAGCTGGGTCTCCTTGAAATTGGCGACGATGTAGAGCTTGTCCATCGGCACGATGACGGCGAGCTTTTGTCCGGGGCTGATCAGGTCGCCCTGCTCGACGGAGCGGTTGCCGACGACACCGTCATAGGGCGCGCGCAGCACGGTGAAGGACAGGTCCCGCGCGGCCTTGTCCCGGGCAAGCTGCAGCGACGCCAGCGTGCTCGCCGTCTCCGCGCGCTGCGCCTGAAGCACGCCGATATTGGCCTCAGCCGCCGCGATCTGGGCGTCGGCGCCTACAAGGGCGGCATTAGCCTGCTCGACCGCGGTCTGGGCATCATCCAGTTGGGCCTGAGTGCCGACATGTGTCTTGAGCAATTGGGCGGCGCGCGCTTGAACGCGCGCCGCATTGGCGGCGGCGGCCTGGTCGGCGGTCTTCTGCGCCTGCGCCTGTTCGAGCGATGCGCGCGCCGCCTCGGTCTGGGCGTCGATCCGGTCTAGCGTCTTGCTCAAGGTGGCAATCTGCGCTTCGGCTTGGGCGACCGCTATTTTGTAGTCGCCATTGTCGACGACCAGCAGCGGGTCGCCGGCCTTGACCTGCTGGTTCTCGGTCACCTTGACCTGATCGACATAGCCGGAAATTTTCGGCGATATGAATGCCATGTCGGCCTGGACATAGGCGTCGTCGGTTGAGATCATGAAGCGCCCGTCGGTCCAGTAATCGTAGCCATACCAGGCGCCTGCGCCCAGCAAGCCAAGCGCGATGATCGGCAACAGAAAGGAGCGTGCCGAACGCTTCTTTTTCGCCGGCGTGTCGGCCGGAGGACTTATTGCGGGCTCGGTCGGTGCATTCGGCGCCTCGATTGCTGGCACGACCTTGGCGTTGGGGAATGGGCGGACGTCGGCGGTGGGGGTTGCGTTCGAGGACATGGAATCACTCTTGGCATTTCTCTGGAAACGAGCCATCTCTCTGGGAAGTCAGTCAGACTGAACCGTTCGGTTCGATGTAAACGTTGACCTAGCGCAGGGAGAGGGCCATATCAAGAGTGATCGAACCGATCGGTTCGAATATTTTTCGAGGTGTGACGTTATGACCGAACCCGACAAGGACCAGTGCGATCTGCTGGATGGCCTGCGTCGCGGCCGCCCCGCGGCGGGACAGGACCCGGTCAAGCGCAGCCAGATCATCGAGGGCGCGCGTCGTGTCTTCATCGACAAGGGCTTCGAGGCGGCGTCGATGAACGACATCACCCGCGAGGCCGGCGTTTCCAAGGGCACGATCTATGTCTACTTCGCCAACAAGGAAGAACTGTTCGAAGCGCTGATCGAGGAAGAGCGCGGCACGATCTTCAAGAACATGTACGATCTGCTCGACCGCGCCGACGACCTTCGCGAGACGCTGGTGAAGTTCGGCAAGGTGCTGTCCCTCAAGATCACCTCGGCCAAGGTCGTCCAGGCGCAGCGCACGGTAATCGGCGCGTCCGACAGAATTCCCGAACTTGGCGCGCGTTTTTACGAGCGCGGCCCGAAACGCGGCCATGACAAGGTCGTTGCTTTTCTCAATGCCGCCATCGAGCGCGGCCTGCTCAAGATCGACGACGTCGATCTTGCCGCCTATCAGTTCACCGAACTGTGCCTTGCAGGTCTTTTTCGTCAGTGCATATTCGCCTACCGCACCAAAGCCCCGAGCCAGGATGAAATCGATCACATCGTCAGGTCTGGCGTCAGCATGTTCCTGAAGGCTTACGGCACCGAAAGGCTTGCCACGGAAGAAAGCACCCAGACGATTGCGCTAGAGGCAAAGTCCTAAAGCGCGTCGTGTTTGATCGGCCTCACGCGACGCGCTTTAGGTTGTTGTTTTATGCATGTCGTTATCGCAAGCCGCTGCACACTTTTGCGCGACATGCCCTAGCCACCATTGGCCGCCAGCACGATCGCCGCGCGCAATTCCTCGAGGCCCTCGATCTTTTCCGACGACGTGGCGAGGACGAACGGAAACGCGGCCGGCCGCTTCTTGATTTTCTGCAGTGTCTCTTCGATCAGCCGCGGCACACCGGCCGCCTTGATCTTGTCGGTCTTGGTCAGCACGATCTGGTACGACACCGCCGCCTTGTCGAGCAGCGACAGCACCTCATCGTCCTTGGCCTTGACGCCATGGCGGGCGTCAATCAGCACGTAGACCCGCTTCAGCGTGACGCGGCCCTTGAGATAGTCGAAGACGAGTTTCGTCCAGTCGTCGACCTTTTCCTTGGGCGCGGTGGCGTAGCCGTAGCCAGGCATGTCGACCAGCGCCATCGGCGGCAGGTCGGCGCCTTCGCCGGAAAATCCACCCGGAACGAAATAGTTGAGTTCCTGCGTTCGCCCCGGCGTGTTGGACGTGCGCGCCAGCCCCTTCTGGTTGACCAGCGCGTTGATCAGCGACGATTTGCCGACATTCGAGCGGCCGGCAAAGGCGATCTCCGGCGGCCCTTCCGGCGGCAGGAATTTCATCGCCGGCACGCCGCGGATGAAGATCCACGGCCGCGTGAACAGCTCGATGCCGATCACGGTCTTGTTCAACGCGTTCAAACCGCTGCCTCCAGAAGAGAAATATCGGCGCCACGAATGGCATTGAGGTTGCGGCTGATCTTTTCCACCGGCCAATCCCACCACGCCGCCGCCAAAAGCCGCCGGATGGTCCTGTCGTCGAAGCGCATCTTCACCACCTTGGCCGCATTGCCGGCGACGATCGCATACGGTGGCACGTCATGCGTCACCACCGATTTCGCCGCAACGACGGCGCCATGGCCGATCGTCACGCCGGGCAGGATCGCCGCTTCCATGCCGATCCATACATCATTGCCGACCACCGTGTCGCCGCGCAATTCCCTCGACCATGTCGCCGGGTCGAAACCTTCTTCCCAGCCATGGCCGAAGATGTTGAACGGATAGGTCGAAAAGCCGGACATGGCATGATTGGCGCCGTTCATGATGAAGCGCGAGCCCTCGGCGATGGCGCAGAACTTGCCGATGATCAGCCGGTCGCCGATGAATGGATAATGATGCAGCACGCACCGCTCGGCGAATTTGTCCGGCCCGTCCGGATCGTCATAATAGGTGAAGTCGCCGATCTCGATATTCGGCGCCGTGACCAGTCCCTTCAGGAAACCGACGCGGGTATGCATCGGGATCGGGTGCTTGATGTTGGGGTTCGGTCCGATCATGGTGTGGCTCCATCGACGAAATAACAGGCAAGGTCAAAATAGCGTGATCCGCCCGGCAGCACCAACCGCGTGCGCAGCGGATCATCCCTACCTGTTCATCGACGGAGCGCTCCTGAAACGACGGCGAGCTTATAGGTCGCGGCGGCGTCTACCGCCGCGCCGGGGCTTTTCTGGATTCGCAAAAAGCGAGCGCCGGCTACTCCGCCGGCGACGGTTTCTTCCGGAACAGCGCGACCAGATTGTCCCACAACTCGATCTTGGCGCCCTGACGCTTCATGATCACGCCTTGCTGGATGATCGAAAGCAGATTGTTCCAGGCCCAGTAGATAACGAGGCCTGCCGGAAAACCCGCCATCATGAACGTGAAGACCACCGGCATCCAGGTGAAGATCATGGCCTGCGTCGGGTCCGGCGGCGTCGGGTTCATGCGCATCTGCAGGAACATGGTCAGGCCCATGATCAGCGGCCAGACGCCGATCATCAACATGTCCGGCAGCGCGATCGGAATGAGGCCGAACAGGTTGAAGATCGAGGTCGGGTCGGGCGCCGCCAGATCCTGGATCCAGCCGAAGAACGGTGCGTGCCGCATCTCGATGGTGATGTAGAGCACCTTGTAGAGCGCGAAGAAGACCGGGATCTGCAGCGCCACCGGCCAGCAGCCGGCGAGCGGATTGATCTTCTCGGTCTTGTAGAGTTCCATCATCGCCTGTTGCTGCTTCATCTTGTCGTCCGCGTACTTCTCGCGGATCTCGAGCATCTTGGGCTGCACCTTCTTCATGTTCGCCATCGACGCGTAGGATTTGTTGGCGAGCGGATAGAAAACGGCCTTGACGACGACGGTGGTGGCCAGGATGGCCAGGCCGAAATTGCCGAAGAATTTGTACATCGTGTCGATCAGGTAGAACATCGGCTTGGTGATCCAGATGAACCATCCCCAGTCGATCAAACGGTCGAACAGCCTGATATGGCGATCTTCCGCATAGGCGTTGACCTTGGCGACTTCCTTGGCGCCGGCGAAGATTTCGGTCTCGACCGTCGCCGACTGGCCGGCATCAACGGTGATCGGGTCGGTCAGGAAGTCGGCCTGGTAGCGCGGGCGGCCGTCCTCGAAATAGGCGTAACGCGGCTGGAACGGCTGCTTCTCGGTCGGCACCAGCGTCACCGCCCAGTATTTGTCGGTGATGCCGAGCCAGCCATCGGTCGACTTGCCCGGCGTAAACTGCTTGTCCTCCTCGACGGCCGCATATTTGTGTTCCTGCAGGCCTTCTGTGCCGGTGACACCGATCAGCCCCTCATGCAGCACATAGATGCTGGCAACGGCAGGCTTGTCGAAGCGGGTGACACGGCCGTAATTCGACAGGGTGACTGAGGTTGAGCCTGAATTCTGCACCGTGTCCGAGACCGTGAACATGTAGTCGCTGTCGACGGAGAAGGTGCGCTTGAAGGTCAGGCCCTTGTCGTTGGTGAAGCTCAGCGTGACCGGAGTCGCCGGCGTCAGCGTCGCATTGCCGTCGACGGTCCACACCGTTTCCGGGCCCGGCACCGTGCCGGTCTTGTCGCTGCCGACAAAGCCGATCTCGGCATAGTAGCCCGTGGGCAGCGCTGCCGGGTTGAGCAGTTCGATCTCGGGCGAGTTCTTGTCGACCGTCAGCGTGTAGTGCTTGAGCTTGAGGTCGTCGAGACGGGCGCCGGTGAGGTTGATCGAGCCCTCCAGGCTCGGCGTGTCGATTCTGACGCGCTTGGTCGACGCCAGCGCCTGCTCGCGGCTGGCCAGCGTCGTGCCGTCGGTTCCCGGTGCATTGGGTGCATTAGGAATGGCGCCTTGCTGCGGCACCGGCGTTCCGCTGCTGCTCGGACTGGCGCCTTGGGTCGCCTTCTTCTGCTCCGCTAGCCGCTGCTCTTCGATACGAGCCGCCTCGCGTTGCGCCTCGCTGTGCGGCAGCACGTAAAAATACTGCCAAAGCGACAGGATCAGCACCGACAGCGCGATGGTGATGAAGAAGTTCCGGTTGTTTTCCATCGAAAGCCTTGGCCTATCGTGTTCCGCGCAATCGGCGGGAGAGTTCGGCCTTCAGCTGGCCGAACGGAATGGTAAGCACATCTTCGCGCCCGACGATGACATAGTCATTGCCAGGCTTCATGTCACCCGCGGCATGCGTGCGCACGGCTTCTCTCAGCCGCCGCCGGATGCGGTTGCGGACGACTGCGTTGCCGACCTTCTTGGTGACCGTGTAGCCGACGCGAGGCGCCTCTGCGTCGCTGCGGTCCAGAACCTCGACGAGAAAAAGCCGCCCGCGGCGCTTTTCGCCACGCCGGACGGCCAGGAATTCCGCGCGCTTCAGAAGCCGCTTGGGATGTGCTCCCACTGGCTTGCCGGTTGCGGGCAACGATCTCGTCTTCCGTTCAGGCGCTGAGCCGCTTGCGGCCGCGGTTGCGGCGGGCTGCGACGACGCCACGACCACCCTTGGTGGCCATGCGGGCACGAAAACCGTGCCGGCGTTTGCGGACGAGTTTGGACGGTTGGTAGGTACGCTTCATTTGTTTTAATACCGCGGGGTGCGGCCCTTCTTGATTCTGTTACTCTGTAACAGGAGCTTTGCCCGGCCGGCTTTGGCGCGATCGAAACCGCGCCGGGACGAATGGCCCGAGCGTGAGCGGGCTTATAGAAAGAAGGGTTTTGGAAGTCAATCCGGCGCCGACATCCGGCACCGTCAGGCCGATGGCTGAAGTGATGGCCGAAGTCTGGGCGGTCTTATCCCGTATTGGGACGAAGGATGAAATTGGCAAAAAAGCCGCAATGGCCTAATCTTGGCTGATCAATTGATCGTGAAGAAAAAGCAGCATGAGTGAAATCCCATCCGCGGAGGAAAGGACCGACGGGGCGACCGCGGCCGCCCGGAGGGTGCCGTTGTCGCGTGGATTGTCGACAAAGCTCCTGCTGCTCACCATCGTCTTCGTGCTCATGGCCGAAATCCTTATCTTTCTGCCCTGGATCGCCAGCTATCGGCTGAGTTGGCTGAAGGAGAGGCTGAGCACCGCCGCGGCCGTCTCGATCGTGCTGGTGCAGGGAGAGCCCGCCTCGCTGTCCCGCGCCGCCCAGAACGATGTGCTGATGGCGATCGGCGCCAAGGCGATCGCCGTGCGCGACGGCGGTGTCTCGCGGCTTCTGGTCGTGGCTGAGATGCCGCCGCATGTCGATGAACATATCGATATCGCCAATGTCGGCGTTGTCGAGGGCATGACCGGCGCTCTGGACACGCTGTTTTTCGGCGGCGAGCGGATGCTGCGCGTTTTCGGCCCGGTCGGCGACAGCGACAAGGAATTCGAGCTGATCATGCCCGACTATAGCCTGCGCAATGCCATGCTCATCTATTCGCGCAACGTAGCCTTTGTCTCGCTGCTGATCTCGCTGTTCACCGCCATGCTGGTCTATGCCGCCATAGATCTGATCATGATCGGCCCGATCCGGACGATGACGCGCTCGATGCTGGCCTTCTCCGAGGCGCCGGACGACCCCGGGCGGATCATCCGCCCTGCCGCCCGCGCCGACGAGATCGGGGTTGCAGAGCGTGAGCTTTCGCAGATGCAGGAGCGGCTGCAAAAGATGCTCTCCGAGCAGAAGCATCTCGCCGACCTTGGCCTCGCCGTGTCGAAGATCAACCACGACATGCGCAATATCCTGGCGTCGGCGCAGCTGATGTCGGACCGTCTGCGCCAGGTCAAGGACCCGACCGTGCAGGCCTTCGCGCCGAAGCTGCTGCGCGCGCTCGATCGTGCCGTGTCCTATTCGGAAGGTGTGCTCGCCTATGGCCGCACCCAGGAGCCGCCGCCCTCGCGCCGCAGGCTCAGGCTGCGCCAGCTGGTCGACGACGTCCACGGCCTTCTCGACACCGAAGGCGGCATCGAATTCGTCAATGCCGTCGATCTGGCTTTCGAGGTGGATGCCGATTCCGATCAGCTTTTTCGCGTGCTCACCAATCTTTGCCGCAACGCCGTGCAGGCGATGGCGGCGGACGCGGAAAGTGCGGTGGTGCGCCGGCTGGAGGTGTCGGCCGAGCGCGTCGGCAGCGTCAGCCGCATCACCGTCACCGACACCGGCCCCGGCCTGCCGCCGAAGGCGCGCGAGAACCTGTTCGCGGCGTTCCGCGGCTCTGCCCGCAGCGGCGGCACCGGCCTTGGCCTGGCGATCGCCCATGAACTGATCCGCGCCCATGGCGGCACGGTGGAGCTTCTCGAAAGCAGAGGCGGCCGCACCACATTCGCGGTCACCATCCCCGACCAGCCGGTCCGGCTCGACCAGGCCCGCAACAGCCTGCGCCGCCCGGCCTGATCCTTGCCCCGCCCGATCCTTGCCAAGGCACGAACAACAAAACTTTTGCCGGATCGGCTTGCTTTTCGGAAATTCAGTCGCTAGGGAACACGTCACATCGCGGCCGGTCGTTAAGGATCGGATCGCGGGCCATGCAAAGCATGGCCTGTTGCGCGCCCGTAGCTCAGCTGGATAGAGCACCAGACTACGAATCTGGGGGTCAGGAGTTCGAATCTCTTCGGGCGCGCCATTTTCTCCAAAATATGCAGGAACTTAGCCGCCAAAGTCTCGCCGATATCTTCCCAGCTTTGGCATCGGGAGATCATGGGATGTAAAATGCGTGCCTTCCCGGCGCGGCGCTTCGCGGAAAGCCTAGGAGAAACGATGCCTGTCCTGAAGGAACAAATTGCAAAACGTGTGAAGGGCCAACTCGCCGAAAACGAGGACTGGTGGTACCTGTGCTACGATACCGATGCAGACACTTACTACATTGAGCATGCGTGGGACCACGTGAACGCTTATAGGGTTAGCCAAGGCCATAACAGCGACACCGAAAGGCATCCGGTTGAAGGCTGGACGGGTCCAGGGTCTGAAAAGGTGAATGAGGCTCGGGCGAAGCTAGAGGAGCGCGCACGTGCTAACCGGACCTAAAGGCTAGAAGCCCCGCCGACGTGATCGGCAACGCCGTCCGCGCCTTGTGTTGTCCGGCTTCTGGCGGGCTATCCAGACTCGGCGGGAAAATGGAATGAACACTCGTCATCGCCTTCCACAGCATCCAGCGCAAGATCGACGACGCGCCTGAACACAGCATCCTCGGCCAAGGCCGGATTGTAACGGCGGGTCGCGAAGACGCCAAGCAGAGCAAGGTAAATGCCCTTGGCGAGCAGTTCGGCATCCGTCGCGTCGGCGCCCATGAGCGAAGGCTCGCTCACGAGATATCCGGTGCGCCGCGCCCGAACATTCTTCTTTCCGTTTCGCGATCAATCCCGGCGTGGATCGTAAGGCCTGGCGGCCCGTTGAGCGACGCGCTCGCGGTATCTCGCGTCGGTACCACTTCGGTTTTCCGGCTTGGTAAGCGTTTCGACAGGCTTCCCGAGGACGACCAGCAACGTGTCCCATTCTTCCTGGCCGAGCGTCTTGTAGCGGTACTCCAGACCCGGCGAAGCCAGGAGGTGCTCGATCTCAGGCCGTGCGAAAGAGGCCGCAGGGCCAATGCGGCGAAAGCCGCTTCGCACGGCATCGGTAGCCGCGGTCAGGTCGCTGAAGCCATACTTGCCCGGATCGTAGACGGAGTACTCGCGCAGCAGCCGCAACAGGTCGGGCACGGCATCGACGCCGCGGTCGCCCTGGCGCTCGATCAGGCCGGTGGCAAAGCGGCTGACCGCCGGATCGGCGAGAATCGCGCGCTCTTCCGGCAGAGGATCGGCGTATGCACCTACCGGGAGGCCGGCCAGGGCATTGATCCAGTGGCGCGCCTCCTTCTTGTCTGTGGCCGCGAGGTAGCGGCGGCCAGCGAGCCGCCGCAGATCGGCGGAGGCGCCATCGACCTGTTTGATGATCGCCCACAGCCCGTCTGAGGATCGCACCCGCGGGTCCTCCAAGACGCGAACCAGCAGACGCCGGTCGCTCTCACCGAGCGGCTGGTCGTTCGCGCGGAACGATTCCATCCACTGATTGGCGAGCGCGAACGCGGGATCGCTCCCTGGCTTACGCGGATCGTCGAGCGCTCTGGCAAGTTCCTTGCGCGTTCTCGTTTTCGCCGCTTCGATATTCACGCCGCGCGAAACGCTGGTGTGGTCAACTAGCAGCCGGTTGACCAGAACCTCGGCGTACATCCTTCCGTCACCGAGCCGCCGACGCGCCCAGCCGAACCGGAAGTTCTCGATCCCGCCCGAAGTCCCGATCAGCAATGGCGCCGCCGGAGCAAAGATCGACAGGATCGACTGCCGCAGCAGCACCTGTTCGCCGGCGTCAGTGATGGTGAGCGCCCTGCGGTGGGGTGCGGAGGGTTCAAGCGACCAGTCCCCCGATCGAGGCTTGGCATCGGGCATGGCGGGGCCGTCCTCGATCGCGATGGTGAAGTCGGGTTCGGGAGCGTCGTCGCTTTGCAGCAGCGCCTTGCCCTCTGACATCATCAGGTTCCATTCGGCTTCCAGCGCGCGCTGAGGGGCAAGCGGATCCGAGGCATCGTAGCGCCGCTCTTCCAGCAGGCCATGCCCGATGACGGTGCTTCGTTTGCCGGGCGTCGAGTCCGGCACGACGCGATAGGTATTGGAATGACCGCGAAGGGTCTGGACGCGAACCGAAGTGACGCCCGGGGTCTTGAGCAATGCCGCGCACAATGCATCGCAACGGCCCTCGAACGGGCGGGCGAGGAGAATGTCGCCCTTGAGCGCGATCGGTGCGCTCGACTGAATGTCCGGCTCCTCCAGGCTGGCCAGCATGCCGCTCGCCCAGGTGAGGCTTGGCTGGGGGATGGTCCAGAACAGTGCCAGCGTCGCGGCGCCCGACATGACGTTCAGAGGAACCCCTGAAAGGAAACTTCCGAGCAGCAAGCGGAACAGCGCGAAGGCGACGCCATACATGAAGGCCGTTGGCATCGACGCGAGGATGAGCCCCGGGATGATCAGGAAACTGCCGATGATGACCAGCCATGGCATTGTCAGCGCCACGAACGCGCCGACGCCGGTGATGATCAAGTAAGTCTTCATGCGCGGAACCTTACCGCGCATGACTCAAAAAATGATAAAGCTGCTGTTTTCGGGTCGGAGCCGTTTTTCGGCATCCGCCCATTGACGGATCTCGCTACGCTCACCTCAAAAAGCTGTCGATGGTCCGCCTTTGGGGCTCTGGCGCTCCATCACATGACCGACTCGGGTCGGAAGAGAACGTCAGCTTTCTAGCCCATCGCGCCCGAAAACCGGAAGGACAACAGACGGCCCATCGGCCTCGGCGACCATTCGTGACTATCGGGGACTCATGAGGCAAGCTGCCTCTCGGCCTGCGGCTTAGTCCTGATCATCTCGACCAGGCTCGCCTGGTCGGCATCGCCATAGCCCGATGCGACGGCTTTTTTTAAAAGTTGGAACATCGGCGCGATCAGTTCGGAGCTGACGCCCTGGCCCTCGCTGGCCGCGATAAAGTTGTCGAAGGCCGCCGCCTGCATTTCGAGGTTCGAGACGACATCGCTGCGGTAGTCGCCGCTGTCGATCCGCCGCGCCATGTCGGGCAGCCATGTCAAGACCGCCCCGAGCCAGTTGGTCAGCATCGGCAGGAATTTTTCCGCCGGCACCTTTTCCGATCCGGTCAGCGCGAAGGCATGCGTGACGCCCGAGAACAGGCCGTACATGGCGGTGAGCAGGGCAATGTCGTGCAACGGTGCCAGCCCGGCGTCGTCGCCGAGATATCTGGCTGCCCCTAGCGCGCCGAGCGTTTTCCCGTGCGCCTCGAACGCCGCATGCGCACCGCTGTAGAGGATCAGTGCCTCGGCTTGGCCGATCATCGGCGGAACCGCCATGATGCCGCCGTCGAGGTAGTCGGCGCCCTGGGTGGCTGCCCATTGTGCCATCTCGCGCGCCTGCGCCGGCGTGCCGTTGGTGAGGTTGACCAGCGTGCGGCCGGCAAGCGCATCCTTTGCCGGCTCGAACGCCTCATACACGGTATCGTAGACAAGCAGGCAGGCGACCACCAGTTTGCTCGCCTCGACGGCATCCTTGACGCTCGCGGCGGCGACAGCGCCTTTGGCCACGAGCGCCTCAGCCTTGGCCGGCGAACGGTTCCACACTGTGACGCTGAGGCCGCTTTTCAGGAGCGCCGCGGCCAGGGCCGAGCCCATGGCGCCAAGGCCGATGACGGATACGTCGGACATTTGTTTTCTTTCTTTTCGGTTCGATCGTGAAGTTACGCGGCGAGCTATGCGTGCGGCGTTCCTATTCACCCCATGGCCGGCGACAGGTCCTGGCCGAGGCCACCGTCGACCTTGATCCGCTCGCCGGTGGTGAAGGTGGCGTCGAAGGCGAGGAATAAAACGGTGCGCGCCACCTCCTCCGGCGTGCCGTGGCGCTTCATCGGCGTCACCTCGTCGCCGACCTTCATGAAGGCGGCGCGCTCTTCCGCCGAGGCGCCCGCAACGCCCATGGTCGGCGTGTCGATGAAGCCGGGACTCACGACGTTGACGCGGATTTTTCGCGGCAGGAGTTCCGATGCCAGCACCTTGCCGAAGGCGCGCAGCGCCGCCTTGCTGGCCGAATACACCGCCATGCCGGCGGTGCCGGAATCCTCGGCGATCGACGAGGTGAAGACGATCGCACCGCCCTCCTTGATCAGCGGTATGAGGCGCTGGGTGGTGAAAAATGCGCCCCTGGTGTTGACGTTGAACTGGCGATCGTAGGACGCTTCGGTGACCTGGTCGAACGGTTCCAGCTCCGACACGCCGGCGTTCACGTGCAGGAAATCGATCTCGCCGAGTTTCTGCCCCACCTCCGCGCTGATCAGGGCGATGTCGTCCATGCTGGCGATATCGGACCGGACCGCATGGACGCTGCCGCCAAGCGCCTGACGGGCGTCCGCGAGGTTCTTTTCATTGCGCCCCGTGATCAGGACGTCGGCGTCGCCGTCGCTCAACGCCTGCGCCACCGCCAGTCCCATTCCATGTGTGCCGCCGATGATAACGGCCTTCTTGCCCTGAAATCTGCTCATGATTCGTCCTTATCCCGGCGCGAGGGGCGCCGCGGTGTGTCGGTTTGAAACTGTCGGGGGCGGCCGCTTTTGCGAGCGAAAACTGTCCCAGTGGAAGCCTTGCCGCTGGCCTTCTGCCTGCATGCTTCGGCGTCCTTGCCCGAAGCTAGGCAGGTCCTTTCGATTGCGCAAGTACAGACAAAAAAGTAAGGTACCTACCAAAGCCTCAGAATTGGAGAGTTCCTTGGAAAAAAAACAAAGAAAACTGCCGGACAGTTGCGGATTGGGCCCCGCGCTTGCGGTGATCGGCGGTAAGTGGAAGGCACTTTTGCTCTGGCAGATACACCAGGCGCAGCCCTGCCGCTTCGGCGAACTGAAGAGGCTGCAGCCGGAGATCAGCGAGAAGATGCTGATCCAGCACCTGCGCGAGATGGAGGCAGACGGCATCATCCACCGCGAGGTGTTTCACCAAGTGCCGCCGCGCGTCGAATATTCGGTCACGCCGGAAGGCGCCGAGCTCGACCTGGCGCTCGCCCCGCTGGCGGAATGGGGCAAAAAGCACCAGGAGCGGACAGAAAAGGCGAAAGCCGGAGCGGCGCGGGCTGCCCAAACCGCGGCGGAAGGAGCCACGCTAGGGTAGCGCCGGATGTTGAAAATTTCCGCTCCGCGGATGAAGCGAAGCGGATTTATGTCGCCGTTTGAACGGGTTGAGGCTAGATCGGCAGCCTCGAACCGCGCCTCCGGACGAAGCAGATGATGGCTGACGAAGGTCAGAACGGCATAGGCCACAATCATCACGCATTTATGAGCTGTGTTGATAAGCCTATCCTGGATTATGGGTCTAATCTTGGGCCGTGCGTCGCCTTAAGTGTCAGTAGTTATAGTCCGTGCATGGCCCGCCGCTCAGGAACAATGCTGATGGAACGCAAGCTCGCGGCAATCATGGCCGCCGATATCGCCGGCTACAGCCTGCTGATGGCTGAAAACGAGGCTTCCACCTACGCGAAGCTGCGCGCTGTTTTTGATGAGCTCATTGACCCGACCATTGCCCGCCATGGCGGACGCATCGTCAAGACGACGGGAGACGGCTTTCTCGCGATGTTTCCCAGCGTCAACGAAGCGGTTGATGCGGCGCTGGCCATACAGGAAGGCTTCGACAAGGGCCCGTTCGAGCTGCGCATCGGCATCAATCTTGGCGATGTCATCGAAGATGACGGCGACGTATACGGCGACGGCGTCAATGTGGCCGCCCGTCTCGAGGCCATGTGCGATCCGGGGCAGATATTCGTCAGCGGCGCCGTGGTGATGGCGGCCGACCGCAACAGCGCGGACAGGTTCGTCCGCATCGGCCGCAGGCGGGCCAAGAACATTCCCGAACTTCTCAACGTCTACCGCGTAAGGCGCACGGGCTCTCCGTGGTCGCCATGGCGGCAGGTGCCGCAGGTGCTGCGCAGCACCGCCGCCCGCTGGTCTTATGGCGCGGCCGCCATAGCCCTCATCCTCATCGGCACC
Organism: Mesorhizobium sp. WSM4813; assembly: GCF_055811555.1. Classification (NCBI taxonomy): domain Bacteria; kingdom Pseudomonadati; phylum Pseudomonadota; class Alphaproteobacteria; order Hyphomicrobiales; family Phyllobacteriaceae; genus Mesorhizobium; species Mesorhizobium sp. WSM4813. The sequence continues at coordinate 98,590 of NZ_JBVVQU010000005.1, read as the reverse complement.
CAAATCCAGCCGCTGCCCCTGGCAGCCATGGTCAGCCGCATCCCGGCGGTCTTGTCGATGGACCAGAGCCGCGCCGACCCCCGGCCGTCAGTGGCGGTCATGCCTTTTGCCGCGATGAGCGGCAGTGGCGAGCAATCGTATTTCGCGGACGGACTGACCGAGGATGTGACGACAGCCCTTGCCCGCAATTCAGAGCTGCAGGTGATCGCGCGCGATTCCACCTACGCCGTGCACGGGCAGGATACGGACGTGCGCAAGCTCGGGGCGAAGCTCGGCGTTGATTATGTGGTTGAAGGCAGCGCCCGCCGTGAAGGCGACCAGCTTCGCGTGTCGGCGCAGCTGATCGATGTAAAGACAGGCGCGCACCTGTGGTCGCGCAGTTTTGACCGGCAGGTCGCCGACGTGTTCGCCGTCCAGAGCGAGCTGACCACTGAAATCGTCGCGCAGATCGCGCCCTATATCGGCAGGAGCGAGGCGCAGGCGGCAGCGGAGCGCCCGACCGACAATCTGCAGGCCTATGACCTCGTGCTGCAGGCCCGCAACCGCTACCGCCACGGCGCCAATGACCCGCAGGACATTCTGGAAGCGCGGGGCCTCTACCAGCGCGCCCTTGAAATGGACCCGTCCTATGCGGCCGCCCGCGCAGGCCTCGCGCTGACTTTTATCGCCAGCGTGGCGCAGAGCGGTGACGGCCGGGCAAACGCGCCGGAGCTCCATCTTGGGCTTAGCGAAGCCCGGCAGGCGGTCCGCCTCGATCCCAATCTTGGCCTTGGCTATCAGGTCATCAGCTTCGGGCTTGCCCTGCAGGGCGACTATTCAGGCGGCTTGCAGGCCGCACGGCGCGCTGTGGAGCTCAACCCTAACGATCCCGACAGCATGATGGCGCTTGCAAAGGCGCAGGTTCGCTTCGGGGAGTATGATGATGCCGTCGCCAACGCAGAGCGGGCCCGCCGCCTTCATCCTATGGCGCCCGAGTACTATGCCTATGTGCACGGGCAGGCGCTCTACGCGGCTGACCGCCGCGATGAGGCCTCCGCCGTTATAGAGGAATGCCTGATCCGGGCGCCGCGCGATGCAAACTGCCTTCTGATTCAGGCCGCTTTGCAGGCCGGGGGCGGAGAGGTCGAGGCAGCCCAGCAGACGATGGCAAAGCTGGTCGAGGCGCATCCGGCATTCTCGCTGGAAGCAGAGCGCGCCTACCGCCGGTTCGGTGACAGGCCGCTAATGGAAGAGTTCCTGCAGGACCTCGCACAGGCCAAGGCTCCTGAAAGCGCCTGAAAGTTTTGTACAGAGCGACTTCAATCACATAGCGGTGCCCAGTTTCATCTCGCGTCCCGCGCGCCATTTTCCGCCATTCCAGACGCCCCAACACCGAAAATTGCCGCCCATTGCCGCTGGAACTATCCGCGCGAGGAGCGCGAAATAGCCAAGAGGCGAGGAAGCGTAGTAACGGCGGTGATCGGTGCTGAAAAAGTTTGTATCGTTTGCGGCCGAATGACGTATTTTGGCCCAAGGCCAAGCTCGCATATTCATCGTTGGACGGACATCGCGGGCCCGTGCTGGGGCGCGCTGCCGTTTCCGTCGTCGGGGTACAATCGCCAATACAGAAACTGCAGGGCGAGCGATCAGCGCGTGTCCGCCGGATGCCTGCTCGTCGTCGAAGGGATGCGGGCGATGACCTTGATCTCGAAATCGAAGCCCGCAAGCCAATTGACGCCACCACCTTCCACACCGCTTCTGCCGATCGGCCATCGGTCGATCCAGCTTATAATCGATAACGCAATCAGAGCCGCGTGGATGTGCCGCGTAAGGAAAGGAGATGGATAATGGCTAAGCTCGTGTTCGGAATGAACCAGTCCCTCGACGGCTATGTCGACCACATGGCGTTTGCGCCAAGCCTCACGCTCTTCCGCCACTTCATCGAGGAGGCTCAGGGACAGGCGGGCAGTGTGTACGGTCGCCAAATGTATGAGATCATGCGCTACTGGGACGACGATCATCCTGAATGGGATGCAGAGCAACACGCCTTCGCGGCGGCGTGGCGGAACCAGCCGAAATGGGTCGTCTCGCGCTCGTTGAAGGCCGTCGGCCCCAACGCCAGGCTTGTTGGGAATGATCTTGAGGGCGCGATCCGCGAGCTGAAGGCCGAGCGCGCCGGGGAGATCGAAGTTGCTGGCCCTAACTTGGCGCGAAGCCTCACCGAACTTGGCCTGATCGATGAGTATCGAATCTACCTGCACCCCGTCGTGCTAGGCCACGGCAAGCCATATTTCGCCGGACCCCGGCCGCCGCTCCGCCTTATGACCGCTGATCGGATTGGCGAGGACGTGATCAGGTTGACCTACGTCCCTGCTTGATCTCGGGACTCGCGGGATGGAATCGCCGCCGACTCTGGTTTCGGGTTGGGCCTAGAGCGACCGGAATTGCGTGAGTCTCTTCTGTGTTCGCTTGATGAACTCCAGCATGAGGGAGAGTGCTGGTTCGGCATGCGTCTCGAGCAGGAAATGCCCGCCGTCGAAAATATGAGCCTCCATACGTGGTAGGTCCTGCATCCACGACAGCGTCTCGGCGATATCGAAATAGGGCTCGTGACGGCCCCATAGCATGAGTGCCGGCGGCTGCCATTTCTTGAGATAGCCGGCGATCGCATCGAAACGCGCGGCGTGGTTCTTATAATCGGCGATCAGCGCGCGGTGGGTCTCCATGCGGCCGGGAAGGTTCATCACCCTCCAGTCCTCGACCCAGGGTTCGCCTTTGATCGTGGCGACGACCTCCTCCGGCAGACCGACCGTATATTGCTCGCGCGTGAATTCAAAGGTCAGGTCGGGGGTTGCGGCCGCTTCGTTCTCTTTTGTCGGTTCTGACCAGAACTTCAATGCGGCGTCCCACAGGGGCCCGAAGCCGGTACGATGTGCGTTTGCGTTCTGGATGATGAGGCCCGAAACCAGCTCGGGCGCTTGCATGGCGATCTGCAGGCCCACAGCGGTGCCCCAGTCATGCACGTAGATGAAACGACGCCCGATCACGAGGTGGGCCAGCAATTCGGAAATTGCCTCGCTGATCGCGGCGAAGGAAGGTGTCGGCGGAACGTCGGACTGGCCATGGCCCGGGAGGTCGGGCGCGATCACATAGGCTGCGCCAGCCAGTCCCGGAATCACGTCGCGGAATGCACGTGCGGAGCTGGGAAACCCATGCAAGAGGAGCAAAGCGGGGCTGGATGGATCGCCCGCAGTGACGTAGGCGAGCTCGGTTCCACCGGAGAGACGCATTCGGCGTTGGGCGGGCAGGCTCATCTCAGGATCCCGTTTTGCCGGCTGGAATGGAGTTCAACTCAAACGAGCGGCGCGAGTTCCGGATGTTGCCGAAGAGCGTGTGGCCGGTTTTCCCCGTGGTCGGGCTATTTGTCAGTGTCCGCGCGGCGACCGGCGCGAGCGGGTACCGTTCCGAGATGCTTTTGGCGCAGAACGAGGTGAATCGGCTCGCGACCTTGCGGCGACGAGGATTATCGCCGCCAGAAGGGCTTGGCGATCTCTGCCTCGACCTGCCGTCTCGTCAGACCGATATCTTCGATCAAATGAGGATTGTCCTTCAACATTTGCTCAAGTTCCCAGCGAAAGCGCTTCCGCTCGTCCCAGGCCGCGACAATGCTTCGCAAGGTGGCCAGGCTGTAATGCCGCCGCGACATTTCCGCCGGCTCCACGGGCGTTTCCAGGCGCGCTGACCGATGCGGGGTCGATGCAAGAGTATCGTTCATAGCAACCTCCATGGGTTTGAAGGTCCGGAGACCCTCGACCTGAAAGAGGCTGAATTCTGCAGGATACGAACAGCGTCGTAATTAAGCTCTCCCAAATAGTTCTCAAAACTTCCAAACGGGCTATAAATGCGCCGCATGCAGGGATCGCGCTTTGCCTTTGGTCCGTTCGTGCTTGATTCCGGTGCGGGAACGCTGCTTCGCAACGATGTCCCCGTTGCCGTTGGCTACCGCGGGCTAAAGCTGCTTGCGGCGCTTGTCGGACGGCCCGGCGAAATCCTTGAGAAGGCCGAGTTGATGGACGCGGCGTGGCCGGGCACGGCCGTCGAGGAAGGCAACCTCACCGTCCAGATCGCGTCGCTGCGGAAGTTGCTTAGTCCGGCCTCAGACGGCGGCGAATGGATCGCTACGGTTCCGCGCGTCGGCTACCGCTTCACGGGGGCCGTCGAACAGCTCGGTGGCGCGAAACGAAAACCTTTGCCGCTGCCTGGCAAGCCATCGATAGCCGTGCTGCCCTTCGTTAATCTCAGCAACGATCCCGAGCAGGAATCCTTCGCGGATGGGTTGACCGAAGACCTGATCACCGACCTGTCCAGGATCTCCGGCCTGTTCGTCATCGCGCGCAATTCGGCCTTTGCCTACAAGGGAAAGGCGATGGACGTGCGCGATATCGCACGGGACCTTGGCGTGCGCTACCTGCTGGAGGGGAGCGCAAGACGCGCTGCGGGGCGCGTGCGCATCAACGCCCAGCTGGTCGACGCGGTGAGTGGCGACCATCTGTGGGCGGAACGCTTCGATCGTAGCCTGGAAGACATTTTTGCCGTTCAGGACGAGGTCACCGGCAAGATCGTGGAGGCGTTGCTCGGCCGGCTGCGCGCCCCGCCGCCACGCAATCGGCCAAAAAATCTCGAGGCTTACGATCTCTGCGTGCGGGCGCGCAAGCTGATGGATGATTCGCCGCAGACGGCGCGCGAAGCGCACCTGATGCTCACCCGCGCGGTTTCGCTCGATCCGGAATATGCCGAGGCCTATCGCTGGCTTGCCATGAACCACTGGATGGGGCGGGTGCATTCCGGCGGACCAACCGAAACGGCCCGTAGCGTTGCTTTGGAACTGGCGCGCAAAGCCGTGGCGATTGACCCCAACGATGCCGGCTGCCGCTGGGTTTTGGCCTACCTGCTTGCCTATGAGCGCAGCTTCGCCGAGGCAGATGCGGAATTCGCCAAGGCGATCGAACTCGACCCGAACGAGGCCGATGCCTGGGCGGCATTATCCGACATCGCGGTCCTGGCCGGACGGGTCGAGGAAGGCCTTGAGCACATTCGCAAGGCATTCCGGCTGAACCCGTTTCCGGCAAGCTGGTACTACCTGGCGCTCGGCCAGGCGCAATATGCGGCCGGCGAATACGAAGCCGCTGTCGAGACATTGCGCAGGGACGAGACTTATCGTACGAGCTCACGCCGTTTCCTGGCGGCAAGCCTTGCCCAACTGGGCCGGCTCGACGAAGCGCGCGCAGAGGCCGAACTGTTCCTCGTCGGCAACCCGCATTTCACAACCCGCCACTGGGCCACGACGGAGCCATTCCGCGACGCGGCGACGCTCGAGCATTTTGTTGATGGCTTCCGCAAGGCCGGCCTTCCGGAGTGACGTTACCGGCGTGACCTCCCAAACGCCTTCGCGCGGTTCGTGCGACCTACTCCTCAAAGCGGCTTGTGGCGTCACGATCGCGCTCGTAGCGTCTCCTGAGCGGAAACGGCGGCAACCAGGACTCGCGACGGATGATCCAGCTTTCGTAGGTTGGCATCAGTTGGTCAGGGGCATCCAGGGATCCCAGGTTCAACTCGATTTCGTCTGCGGTGCGACCGAAAATTGTCGAGCCGCAGCGGGGACAGAAAAACCGCCCGGCGTAGTCGCGCGTCTCGCCTTCGATCGTCACCGCATCCTGAGGGAACACCGCGGAAGCGTGAAAAAGAGTCCCATGATGCTTGCGGCAGTCGAGACAATGACAAATGCCGACCCGGTATGGGAGTCCCGACGCCACAATTCGGACGTTGCCGCACAGGCAACCGCCGGTGAATCGGTCCATGCTGCATCTCCCTCCAAAATCAAGCCGTCGGAAATGGCTACAACGAACGGCACGGTCATTGCAATTGCCCCGCTGCGGGCGGGGACGCGTCGTCTTCCTTAGCGGGCCTCGCACCAACCTTACCGCCCTTATTGGCACAAAGCGGGTCCTTTCGCTCTTGACAAGTATACTCGTCAAGGGCATTGACAGGAAAGTTTGTCAATACGAGGGCTGCATGCTCGATATCGAAGTCATAGATCGGCCGAGCGCGGCCGCCGCCGTGTTGGAGCCCGTTCGGAGTCAGCTCCTCTCGGAACTGCGCGAACCCGCCTCGGCCGCTGCCCTCGCCACGCGGCTCGGCCTCAAGCGGCAGAAGATCAATTACCACCTGCATGCTCTCGAGGAGCACGGCCTTGTCCAGATTGCAGACACGCGGAAGTGGGGTGGCCTGACGGAGCGGCTCATGGTGGCGAGCGCCACAAGCTATGTTGTCTCGACAACCGCGCTGGGCCCGGTCGGCGCCGATCCGGATCGTACCTCGGATCGGCTGTCGGCAAGCTACCTCATCGCGCTCGGCGCTCGGCTGGTGCGGGAGATCGGGGCTCTCCAGCGCGCCGCCACGGATGCCGGCAAGCGCCTGGCGACCTTGGCGATCGACACCGAAATCCGCTTCCGCTCCGCCGCCGACCGCGCCTCGTTCACGCTTGAATTGACTGAGGCCATCACCACGCTCGCGGCACGCTATCACGACGAAACCGCGCCACAGGGACGGTCCCATCGCCTTGTCGTGACGGCGCATCCATCACCAGCCAATCCGCAAGGAAAGGACGTTCAATGCCAGTAAAAAAAGATGCTGCCGGCAACCGCTCAGTCGAGGCGCAAGTCGATGTCCCCGGTACACCGGAGGACGTCTGGAACGCGATCGCAACCGGACCTGGAATATCTCAATGGTTCGTGCCGAGCGAACTCGAAGGCCGCATCGGAGGAACCGCCGTTTCGCATTTCGCTGCCGATGGAAGCATGGATGCGGTCGCCACCATCACAGCTTGGGAGCCGCCCAAGCGGTTTGTCGCAGAAGCACCGGGTGAGCCGGGAACAGTGGCGACGGAATGGACCGTCGAGGCAAAGTCCGGCGGGGTTTGCACCGTTCGCGTTGTCCATCGCTGGTTCGCGACTTCCGATGATTGGGATGATCAGTTCGAGGGCCACAGCTACGGGTGGATCTCCTTCTTCCGCTTGCTCCGCCTCTACCTCACGCATTTTCCCCCTTCTCGGCGCAGAAAGGGGCAGCACGGCTCGGCTTTTCAGCTCTTGGTCCCGTCCTCTCAACCTTTAGCCGATGCATGGCGACAACTGGTTGAACCCTTGGGCCTGGCGAATGCGACTGAACAACAACACGTGGTCACACCTTCGGACACGCAAGCATTCGAAGGCGTCGTCGAACGAACGGGGCCGCAAGACCATCCCGAGTTGGTGGTCCGGCTGGACCAGCCCGCGCCGGGCTTCGCGCACCTCTTTGCCTTGCCGATGGGCGGGATGACATACCTCTCCGTGCGGTTTTTCCTCTTTGGCGACGATGCAGCGAGCATTGCAAAACGGGAGGAGCCAAAGTGGCGAACCTGGCTTGAAAAGCATTTCCCAACTCCCGGGGAGTAGCGCTCCAGCGGAAACTGTCAGGTTCACCAACGCTGGGCGTCATTAATCTACCCTACAGCACGCCCGAACGGCATGGCGGCCGACGAAGCTTTGCGAGCTACGACTGCCGTCTTCAGGCGGGCAGGCCGCTGTAGTGCTTGTGCGCAGTCTGCTCCACTCCTGCAAGCAGATCGAACAGCCATGCCACACCCGCATCCATCATCGCGACCTTGGGAGCGAGGGCGTTGAGCCGGAAGCCGGGCAACGGCAAAGGGGCATCGAGGCTCAGGACGCCGAAACGCGCCGCATGCATGGCGACGAACCGCCGCGGCAGGGCCGAAATGAGGTCGGTCTCGGCTATGACCGCAAGCGCAAACATGAAGTTTGGAACAGTCAACGCAATCCGTCGCGCGCGGCCCAGCTTCGCCAGCTGTTCATCCACGAAGCCATAAGGATCGCCGCTGTGCGAAACGACCAGATGCTGCATGTCACAGTATCGCTCCAGGGTCGGATCACGCGCAAACGGATGTCCAAGGCGCATGGCAATTACAAAGTCTTCTTCGTAGATGCAGCGCTTTTCAAAGCGAGGCGGGATGTCATCGGACGGAATGATCGCGATATCGATGGCGTGCGCCTCGAGATCGACAATCGCGCTTCGCCAGACGCGGACTGGCGAGGGCAGGATCTGACGCACGCCGACGTCGATGCGTGGCGCACTCCGGCTGAGTTCGGCGAGAAGCGGGCGCAGGATCACGGCTGCGACACCGTCCGGTGCGCCGATTGCGAACCGGCGCACGGCAGTGGAGGGGTCGAAGGGTGCGGCAGTCGCCATGACGCTGCGCACGCGCGCCAGAACGTCAGCGATCGGCGCGGCCAGTTCCGTCGCACGGGCCGTCGGCACCACGCCCTTGGGCGTTCTTAGGAAGAGCGGATCATTGAGGAGCCGGCGCAGCCGGCCAAGCCCATGACTGACAGCCGATGACGTCAGATTAAGCCGGTCCGCCGCTCGGCCCACGTGGCCCTCTTCGAGCACGGCCTCGAAGAGGACGAGGAGGTTGAGATCGGTGCGCGAAAGGTCAATTTCGTTCAGCATATTCCTGAAATCATATCACTAGCTTCATCGAGATCAACGTGAAATTCTGCCGTCTGAGCGGCGCATAGCTCGGCCGAACGGAGCCTTGAGCGGGAAAACGGCCATGCCGGTGATGATGATTTCCGAAGTCGGCGGCCAGTCGCCGCAAGGGTATGACGGAAACGCCGGCCGGTTGAAGGATCCGCGATCGCATCGGCTCGACGGATGTCAGCGGGCTGCGGCTGCGGATCTGTACAAACATAGGAGAAATTGCTCATGCCAGTTTCACGACGTTCTGCACTCGTAGCGGGCGCCGGTCTCGCGTCGCTCGGGATCACGAAAGCCACAAGCGACTCTGCCCTTGCCCATCAGGTCTCCATCGCCGACGAGGAGGTCGCCACGCTCGTCAGGCAGACCGCGGAAGCCAATGCGGCGCTGATGCGCGGCGACATCGCCCGATACCGTGCGTTGATTGCGCTCACCGATGACTTCACGCTGATGTCGCCTTTCGGCGGAACGCCGACGCGCGGCGTGGACATGACGAGCGAGCGCTGGGAGGCAATGGGGCGTTTCTTCAGGAACGGCACGCTCGAACAAGAGCTCGTCCAAGCCTACGGCTCGGCCGACATGGTGGTTCTCGCGGTCATCGAACGCGGCCGCGGTGAGGTCGGCGGTCTGCCGACCCAGGACTGGCCGCTGCGCGTCACCTTGGTCTATCGCCGCGAAGGATCCGAATGGCGGCTCGCGCACCGACACGCAGACCCGCTCGTCCGGGGTATCAGCCTGGAGCAGGCCGCCGCGCTGGCCGGCAGCTGAAGGTCCACGCCAGACCAGCGTCGCAATCTCCCGACGCTCTCAAAGCTCCTCGCGTTTTTTTCAGGCCGCCGTCTCGACCGGCAGGCCGGCGGCTTTCCATTCGGGATAGCCGTCCTCGAGCCGACGGACAAGAAAACCCCGCGCTCGCAAGGCGGCGACTGCTTCGAACGACAGAACGCAGTAGGGGCCGCGGCAATAGGCGATCACTTCCCGATCCGCCTCTAGCTCGCCCAAGCGGCGCTCCAGCTCGGCCAGCGGGATGTTGAGGGCGCCTGGAAGATGTCCGACCGCAAACTCGTCCTCTGGCCGCACATCGAGAACCGTGACCATGCCGTCATGCAGTCTCGAGACGAGGTCGTCTCGCGATACGGGCTCCATCGCATCGCGAGCCCGGAAGTAGTCGGCCATGACGCGGCCGATTTCGGCCACGTTCCGCTCGCCGACGCGGCCGAGCGCCTTGATCAGCGCCACCACCTCGGCGTCGCCGGCGAGGCGATAGAGCACGTGCTTGCCGCGGCGCTGCGTCTCGACGAGGCGCGCCCGCCGCAGGATCTGCAGGTGGCGCGACGTGTTGGCGAAACTCAGATGAGCTCGCGCCGAGAGGTCCTCGACGCTGCGCACGCCTTGCGCCAGGTGCTCCAGAAGCTCGAGCCGATGCGGATGGCCGAGTGCCTGAGCCACTTCGGCAAGGCTCGCGTAGATCGCCTGTTTCGGTCCGGTGCTTGACACGGCTTCTCCTCAGTGAAACATTCAGCGGAATGATTGAATGTTTTTAGCCCATCGTAGCGAGGAGCACAAGACCATGATCCTTCGCCAGTTCCTTCACACCGATCCAGTCGGCGTCTCCTACCTGTTCGGCTGCGGCAACGAGGCCCTCCGGATCGAGGACGAAGCCGCGTTCATCCGCTTCATGCTCGCCGAGATTCCGCCGGCTCCGCCGGAGGCCGCGGCACTCCGCGCCGCCAATTCCGCCCTGGTTGCGGCAGCGGCCTGAGCCATGGACGAAGCGGCATCGGTCTCTGGCAAGGCGGGTTCACCCGTCAGGCTCGGCCTCAGGGAGAACTGGCCGCAATTCGCGCTGCTCGTCGTGATCAACGCCTTTGTCGGCGGGATGGTCGGGATAGAACGAACGGTGGTGCCGCTGATCGGATCGGAGGAGTTCCACGTCACCTCGACGACACTCATCGTCTCCTTCATCGTCAGCTTCGGCGCCATCAAGGCGCTGGCCAATCTGGTCTCGGGCCAGCTTGCCGATGCGTTGGGCCGCAAGCGCGTGCTCGTTTTGGGATGGCTGGTCGGCCTGCCGGTGCCGTTCATGATCATCTGGGCGCCGACCTGGGAATGGGTGATTGCGGCCAACGCATTGCTCGGCATCAACCAGGGCCTCGCCTGGTCGATGACGGTGATCATGAAAGTCGATCTCGTCGGACCGAAGTCGCGCGGCCTTGCCGTCGGTCTCAACGAGTTCGCCGGCTATCTCGCCATCGGGGTGACGGCATTCCTCACCGGCTATCTCGCCTCGCAATACGGACTTCGGCCAGTGCCGATCTATCTCGGCATCGGCTATGCCGTCCTCGGTGCCGCACTGTCGATCCTGCTCGTGCGCGACACGCGCGACCACGTTCGGCTGGAGGCTTCATCCCACGCGCAGCAGCCCGCGCCGATCAGTTTTCGTGAGGTCTTCGCGCTCACCTCGTTCGGGGATCGCAACCTGTTCGCCGCCTCGCAGGCCGGCCTGGTCAACAATCTCAATGACGGCATGAGCTGGGGCATTTTCCCATTGTTCTTCGCTTCCTTCGGCCTCGGTGTCGAGCGCATCGGCATCCTCAAGGCGATCTATCCCGCGACATGGGGTGTCTTGCAGATCGTCACGGGTCCCTTGAGCGACCGCTGGGGTCGCAAGGGCCTGATCGTCGCCGGCATGTGGGTTCAGGCCGCCGGTCTGTTTCTCACCGCGGCGACGCGCCAGTTCGAGTGGTGGATCGTCGGCAGCCTTCTGCTCGGCCTCGGCACGGCGATGGTCTACCCGAGCTTGATCGCAGCCGTCTCCGATGCATCGCATCCGACCTGGCGCGCCCGCTCGCTCAGCGTCTACCGGTTCTGGCGGGATCTCGGCTACGCGATCGGGGCGCTCTCCGCCGGCCTCATCGCCGACAGTTTCGGGCTGTCATCGGCGATCGCCTCGATCGCCGCGCTGACGTTTCTCTCAGGGGCAGTCGTGGCTGTCGTGATGCGAGACGGTCTAGCTGGCGCATGACCCCGAAAATAGGAATCGATTTTCGCAAAGATCCTGCGCCAGATCAAATGTGACAGCGACCTAAAGAGATGGCGCCGCCGATCGTTGCGTCACAAGGCCTGTCGCGCCGGCGGCTCTTTCGCCACTGCACCTTCCTCTTGGCTGAGAGCGCCCGGCCGGAGCTTGAACAGGATCAGCAGCGGCCCGGCGACGAAGATGGAGGAATAGGTCCCGGCGAGGATGCCGAAGATCATCGCGATCGTGAAGGACTGGATGACCTCGCCACCCCAGATCGAAAGCGCCGCCAGCGCAAACAGCGTGGTCACGCCGGTCAGGACCGTTCGCGCCAGCGTCTGGTTCATCGACAGATCGAGCAGCTCGGCAATCGGCATCCTTTTATAGCGGCGCAGGTTCTCGCGGACCCGGTCATAGACAACAACCGTATCGTTGATGGAGTAGCCGACAATGGTCAGGATCGCGGCTATCGAGGTCAAATTGAACTCTATGCCGGCGACGACATAGAAGCCGATCATCAGGATCACGTCGTGGAACGTCGAAATGATGGCGCCGAGCCCGAACTGCCACTCGAACCTGATCCAGATGTAGACGAGCATCGCCAGCAGCGAGGCGAGCACGCCCATTGTGCCGTTGAACGCGAGTTCGGAGGAAACCGTCGGACCGACAACCTCGACGCGGCGGAACTCGTAATCGGTTTCAAGCGCGCTTCTCACCTTCTCAACGGCGGATTGTTCGGCAATGTCGCCGCCCCCCTGGGTGCCGATGCGGATCAGCACGTCGCGGGCCGAGCCGAACTCTTGCACCTGCACCTCACCGAGTTCGAGGCCCGTCAGCCGCTCGCGGATGTCGCCGATGTCGGCCTGCTGGCCCTTCGCCTGCACCTCGATGCTCGAGCCGCCGCGGAAGTCGATGCCGTAGTTCATGCCGACGGTGAAGAACAGCACGGCCGAAGCGATCGACAACAGCAGGGACAGCGTGAAGGCGTATTTTCGGAATGCCATGAACGGCACGCGCGTGTCGTCCGGCACCAGCCGCATGACACCGCTGGGCATGGTTTTCGGCCGCTGCCGGCGAAGCCAGAACGCGACCAGCCAGCGCGTCAGCGTGAACGCAGTGAACACGGTGGTGACGATGCCGATGGCGAGGGTGACGGCAAACCCCTTGATCGGTCCTGAGCCGAGGAAGAACAGGATGACGGCGGCAATCAGCGTCGTCACATTGGCATCGACGACGGTCGCCAGCGCCTGTCTGAACCCGGAATCCATCGACTGCACGATCGAGCGCCCTTGGCGGTTCTCTTCGCGGACGCGCTCGAAGATGATGACGTTGGAGTCGACCGCCATCCCCATCGTCAGCACGATGCCGGCGATGCCAGGCAGCGTCAGCGTCGCCCCGAGCACCGACAAGACGGCGATGATCAGGGCGACGTTGGCCAGGAGCGCGATGTTCGCGATCAGTCCCAGCTTCCCATAGGCGAACAGCATGAAGCCGACGACGAGGATCCCTGCGATGATCGACGCGAACTGGCCCGCCTCGATCGAATCGCTGCCGAGGCTCGGACCCACGGTGCGTTCCTCGACGATGGTGAGGTCGGCAGGCAGTGCGCCGGCGCGCAGCAGGACCGCAAGGTCGTTCGCGCTTTCCACCGTGAAACTGCCGGATATCTGCCCGGTGCCGCCCAGGATCGGTTCGCGGATCTGGGGCGCGGAGATCACCTCGTCGTCGAGGATGATCGCGAACAGGCGCCCGACATTGGCCTGAGTAGCCTGACCAAAGCGGGTGGCGCCGCGGCTGTCGAAGCGAAACGAGACCACCGGCTCGTTGGTGCGCTGGTCGAAGGTCGCCTGCGCGTCGACGAGGTTTTCGCCGGAGACGATGATCCGGTTCTCGATCAGATGGGGAACCCGCGGCTCGTCCGTCGAATACATCACCGTCGAACCGGCAGGCGGGCGGCCGGAGATCGCCTCCTCGACCGGAATCGACTGGTCGACCATCTGGAAGGTCAACTTCGCGGTCTGTCCGAGAATATCCTTCAGCCGCTGCGGATCCTGCAGGCCCGGCACCTGGACCATGATGCGGTCCGATCCCTGGCGCTGGATGATCGGCTCGGTCGTGCCCAATTCGTTGACGCGCCGGCCCACCACCTCGATCGATTGTGTCAGCGCTGCGGCGATCCGGTAATCGATCCCGGCTTCGGTCAGCGTAAAACGCAGCAGGCCCGGTTCCGGCTCGGCCATCTCCATCTCGGTCACCGAACCGCTCATGAAAAGGCCGGTCGAGATCGGCTGCGCCAATCTTTCGAGCGCGGTCTTAGCAGCTTCGATCTGGCCTTGGTCGCGAATACGGACCTGGATGGAATTGGCGGTGCCGGTAAGCCCGGTATAGCCGATCTGGGCATCGCGCAGCGATGTGCGGACCTCGTCGCGTGCCGCTTCGAGGCGTTCGTTGGCGAGGTCCTGTCGATCGATCTGGAGCAGGATGTGCGAGCCGCCCTGCAGGTCTAGGCCCAGCGTCAGCTGCCGCTTTGGCAGCCAATTCGGCAGCGATGCCAAGGTGGAGGCGGGAACCAAATTGGGAGCTGCGTAGAGGACACCGGCCAGGACCGTCAGCCAGATGAGAATGGTCTTCCAGCGCGAAAAATGCAGCATGTTCTTGTCCGTTCAGCCCATATCGGGCGCAAACCGCCTTCGACAAGAGCTTTGGCGTTCCGATCGGCGAGCAACTCGACGACAGCCCGGGAACGCGATGTGAAAGTTTTGGGGTCGGGGGCCGCGGTCGCGCGGCCAGGATCATGCCCGGAGAAGCGGAGGCGCGCGCGCATCAAAGACGCGCATCGGCGACAGTTTCGACCGGTCCTCAGACCCTATTCCAATCTGTGCGGCTGACGCGGTTTCGAGCGGCAGGCGCAAATCCGCGATAATGCAAAAGGGCTTGCCGTTTCCGGCAACGGCAGGCGTTCCCGTCTTGAAATGGGGGGTGTCAGCTGCAACACGGCGCGCAATGTCGCGGACAAGGATGATTGCGACCGGCTTGGACGCAGCGAGCCTCATTTGCTCTTTAGCTACATCCTGTCCGGATTGGACAGCTGTGGTCGCAGGAATGGTCCAGATCAAAAAGAGGAGCGAAGCGAGCAGCCGCAGACCAGCGCTCGCACTGAGCAGAACGCCGGGTCTAGCCCGTCTTCGGCCGCTTCGTCTCATCTCATCGGTATGGTACACTGCGATTAATACGCTTTCGCCTTCGTTGCTGAGTAGGCGGCAGGCCGCACTCTTTGTCTAACTACAGCACTTGCATTGCGAATTGAAGCGCACCTTTCACGGACTCAAAGGTCAAGCGTTGCCGATGCGCTTCCCTTTTCGATGAAGTTGGACGTTGGCTCATGGCACTTTGCCCTCGGCCGGAAACAGCGACAACCAATACCGGGCGATGTCGTTGCGGCGCATGAAGGCGGCCTCCGGCCTGGACAGAACCGTCTCGATTATGGCTTCCAATGCCGCGGCCCGGTTGGGCTGGCCGGTCCATCGCGCATGGACGGCTATCGTCATCATGCGCCCGCCTTCTTCCCTGGCTTCCCTGATCAGGAAGTCCAGATAGGCTTCGACGTTGTCGACGAAGTCCTTGGGCGTCACATAGCCGGGGCTGACCAGATAGCGGCTGTCATTCAGGGTCTTGGAATAGGGGACGATCAGAAGGCGCCCGTTCTGTGCCGGCACGAAATACGGCAGGTCGTCGTTGCACGGATCCGAATCATACAGGAAGCCGCCTTCCTCGATCAGGAGGTCGCGGGTGTTGACGCTGGGAAAGGAACGGCTGTTCCAGCCGATCGGGCGCTCACCGAGCAGCTCGATGAACAGCGCAACGGCGCGCTGCAGATGGTCGCGCTCCTCGTCACGGCTCAGGGTCCATTGTTCGGTCCAGCGCAGGCCATGGCCGAGCAGATCATGACGCGATTGGCGCAGCCATGCCGTCACCTCCGGGTTGCGCCGCAGCGCCTCGGCACAGCTCGAGATCGTGGCGTGGACGCTGTGTCGATCGAGCAGCCTGGCGATGCGCCAGATGCTGACGCGGCTGCCATACTCGAAATGCGTTTCGGTGCCGAGGTCGCGGATGCCGGCCGGCGCCGCCAACGGATATTCGCCCCAGCCATCACTATGGCTGTCGCCCTCGAACAGCGAATATTCCGACCCTTCCTCGTAGCAGATCACGAGATTGACTGCGACCAGACGTCCGTCCGGCCAGATGATCTGCGGCGGCCGCCGGCCGTAACCGACGAAATCGCGCGGCGGGCCGGGGCGATGCTGGAGCTTCATGGCAGTACAACTCCTGGCGGGTTGCCGATCCGCCTGTACGGGTCAGCGAGCCCGATCAGATTTACCCTTGGATCCAGGATTTCGCCACAACCAGCCTGCAGCAAACCCTACGTCAATCCGCAGAAATTTGGATACAAGAATCCCGGTCCACCATGCCAGGCGACAATTTGGGGACCAACCGCCCTTTGCCGGGCGCCTGTTCGGCCTGGAGCGGCATCAGTGCGGCGCTTGCATTGATGGAAGTCTGGAGGTGCTCAGCGGGCTGTCAGTCCGTGTGTGCGCCCAGGCGCCACAGCACTGACCGATTCCCGCTCGACCAGCGGGCATTCAAGCTTGGTGATGGGGTAGCGGCCGCGGCCGGGCGGTGCGGAAACTTCCAATTGCTCGATCGCCCATTGCCCCATCGCCATATGCGGCAGGATCGACGTCGTCAAAGGCGGGAACAGATGGCGGGCGATTTCCTCGTCGTCATAGCCGATCACCGAAATATCCCCAGGGATGTGCAGGCCGGCTTCCTTCAGCGCTTCGTAGCAGCCGATCGCGGTACGGTCGTTCTGGCAGAAGATGGCGGTTGGGCGGTCCTTGAGCGCCAGAAGCTTGACGGTCGCGGCGTAGCCGGCGCTCGCCGACCAGTCGCCCTCGACCACCAGCTCCGCATCGAACGGGATGTCGGCCGTCGCCAGCGCCCGGCGGTAGCCCTTCAACCGATCCTGCGCCGCCTGCATCCACGGCTCGCCGGTGATGGTGGCGATGCGGCGGTGGCCATGGCTGATCAGGTGGCGAGTGGAGCTCTGCCCGCCGGCGATTTCGCTCGGCACCACGGCAGGGAAGGCGTAGTCAGCGGTGTAGCAGTTGAGCAGGATGACCGGGATATCGAGGCCGTAGAGATAGTCGGGCGCGACGATCTCACGCGTGAAGATGGTCATGTAGATCAGCGCCGAAATACCCCGCTTGGTCAGTGCCGCAATCGCGCGCGGCTCCATCACGGAATCACCCAAGGTCTGCGCGACCAGCACGACATTGCCGGCATTCCACGAGGCCTGGCGCGCCCCTTCGATGGCGACGACCGCTTCGGGACTGGTCGCCAGTTGATCGACCGCGAAGCCGATCACCCCGTCCAGCCCCTCGAACGAGGCGATAGGGCTGCGAAGAGCAGAGAAGGCTGGTGGCGCATAGCCGAGACCCCGCGCGGCCTCGATCACCCGTTCGCGGGTCTGCTGCGAGAGCCTTATGCCCGGCGTGTTGTTGAGGACGAACGAAACCGTTGCCTGCGAGCAGCCGGCGGCCCTGGCGATATCGGTCATGGTGACGCGACCCTTGGGATTCTTGGCCGATGGCTTTCGGCGCCGGGAGGCTTCAAGGGGAGGATCGCGCAGATCCGTCGGTTCGCTCATGGCATTGTGTTCCAAATTCCCGCCTTGTCTAACCAGAGGTCGTCCTGGACGTCGTTAACGACGGCAGGACGTCCAGCGGCGCTTCGCATTTATAAAACAAGCACTCGATTAATCATTATTATCATTCTGGTAGCCGAATGGCTAGGAGCGGAGAAAGCAATATGCGGTCCTGAAAAGATCGATTTCTCGGAACGGCGCGCAATTTCCAGCCCCTAGACGGCTTGGTCGTGACGGAAGCCTCCCTTTCTCACCACACGGCAGGCAGCCATTCGCCAACGGCACCGGGGTTTCTCACCAGAGACTAATACTATTTACTAATAGGCGTAAGCGTTCTATTGTCAATTCGTCAAGGCCGGCTCGGGACCGAATGGGCCATGACGGGAAGCAGGCGCGTGGCGCGGCATCCGCGGCTCTTGGGCCGGCTAAGCAACGCCACGCAATTACCGATATGTCAGACAAATCCGACTATACGAACAGCCAATGAGTCTCTAAAGTCCAAAATCGCGGCTGGAATGGCGCCGTTCTTTCGCTGCCAGCACCCCTTGAGGAGGAGGGCGTCCAAGCCGCATTCGACAAGTTCAGATCAGCGAAAATGACTGAATCAAATGGGAGGTTGAACATGAAATCTGCGATACGAAATGCGTCCGTCGCTGCCGCGGCCCTGGCTCTCGGTCTGTCCATCACGGCAATTGCCCGTGCCCAGGATAAACCGACGCTGGCCTTCGTCGTCAACGGCGCTTCCGATTTCTGGAAGGCGGCCGAAGCCGGCGTCAAGAAGGCGCAGGCCGAACTGCCCAACTACAATCTGGAGCTCAAATATCCCGAGCAGTCTTCGGTCGCCATCCAGCAGCGGCTGATGGACGATCTGGTGACGGCTGGCGTCAAGGCGATCATGGTTTCGGCAGTCGACCCCAAGACTTCGACCGACGGGCTCAACAAGATTGCCTCGGAGACGGCGCTGTTCACCACCGACAGCGACGCGCCGCAGACCAAGCGTATCGCCTATATCGGCTCGTCCAACATCGATGCCGGCAAACAGGCGGCCGAGATCGCCAAGAAGGCGATGCCCGACGGCGGCAAATGCCTCGGCTTCGTCGGCTTGCTCGGCGCCGATAATGCCAAGGAGCGCATCGAAGGCATGAAGGAAGGGCTCGCCGGCACCAAGATCGAGCTGATCGACGTGCGTGGCGACGACATCGACCAGGCCCGCGCCAAGAAGAACGTCGAGGACGCGCTGGTCGCCAGCCCCGACGTCACCTGCATGGTCGGCTTCTATTCCTACAACACGCCGCGCATCTATGAAGCGCTTCGCGACGCCGGCAAGCTCGGCCAGATCACGGTCGTCGGCTTCGACGACGATCCGATCACGCTGGGCGGCGTCAAGGAAGGCACCGTTGCTGCCACCGTGGTGCAGCAGCCCTTCGAATGGGCCTATCAGGGCATGAAGCTGATGGCCGCCTATCTCGAGGGCGACAAATCGGGCATTCCGGAGAACGGCCTGATCATCATCCCGACCAAGATCATCGGCAAGGACGATGTCGACGCCTATGCCGCCAATCTGAAGGCAATGTCCGGCAATTAGGACGAAAGCAGTTGCGCCGGCTCGGGGCCAGCCCGGGCCGGCGGCTCGCATTGACGAACCCTGCGAGGGTCGTCAGTCTGCAGATGTGGCCAGAACGGCCCACCGGCTGCTGTCAGGCATGATGAATTATTCCGACGCATCCATCGGCGCATCCACGATTGCCCCGTTCCTCAGTCTCGAGGGAGTGCGCAAGACCTATCCCGGCGTGGTCGCGCTGGACGGGTTTTCGATGGAGGTCAGGCCTGGCGAGGTCATCGGTCTCGTCGGCGAAAACGGTGCCGGCAAGTCGACGCTGATGAAGATCCTCGGCGGCGTGACCACCCCCGACACCGGCACGATCATCGTCGACGGCGTCGCCCATGACGGGCTGACGGTCGAGGCCAGCATCGGTTCCGGCATCGCCTTCGTTCATCAGGAACTCAACCTGTTCGAAAACCTCGATGTTGCCGCCAACATCTTTTTCGGCCGCGAGCCATTGCGCGCCGGTCCGCTTAGGCTTGTCGACCGCGCCAGGCTGCGCGCGCTATCGGCGCCGCTGCTCAAGAGGGTGGGCGCCAATTTTTCGGCCGACACGCCGGTATCGACGCTGTCGCTTGCCCAGCAGCAGATGGTCGAAATCGCCAAGGCGCTGTCGATCGAGGCAAGGCTGGTCATCCTCGACGAGCCGACATCGAGCCTGCCCCTTGCCGAAACCGACAAGCTGCTCGACGTCATCAAGGCGCTGAAGGCTGAGGGGATCAGCGTCATCTTCATCTCGCACCGTCTTCACGAGGTCGAGCGGGTCGCCGATCGCGTTGTCGTGCTGAGGGACGGCATGCTTGCCGGCACGCTGCCGAAGAGCGCCATCAACCACGACCAGATGGTCAAGCTGATGATCGGCCGGATGCTGAAGGAGCGGGAGAAGGCGGCAGAATCGGCGCGCCCGCCCGGTACCGTCGCCCTGTCGGCCATGGCCGTTCGCACCAGCGCCTATCCCGACCGACCAGTCGATCTCGGCGTCAGGCATGGCGAAATTCTTGGCCTGGCGGGTCTTGTCGGCTCCGGCCGGACCGAACTGGCGCGTGTGCTTTTCGGCATCGAGAAGGCACTTGGCGGTGCGCTCCAGCTTGATGGAAAAGATCTGGTTCTTGGTTCGGCCGCCGACGCTGTGGCCAACGGGATCTTCCTCGTCCCGGAAGACCGCAAGCTGACCGGCATCCTGCTCGATCTGTCGATTGCCCAGAATATTTCGCTCCCCAATCTGCCGGCGCATGCCCGGCGGTTCCTGGTTTCTGCCGGCGCCGAAGCCGTCACCGCCGAGAAGCAGAAACGCAATCTCGGCATCAAGGCACCGTCGGTGGCGACGCGCACCGGCACGCTGTCAGGCGGCAACCAGCAAAAGGTGGTGCTTGCCAAATGGCTTGCCATGAGCCCCAAGGTGATGATCCTCGACGAGCCGACGCGCGGCATCGACATCGGCGCCAAGGCCGAGATCTATGGGCTGATGCGCGCACTGGCTGATGCCGGTGTCGCGGTGCTGATGATCTCCAGCGACATGGAGGAGGTGATTGGCGTCTCTGACCGCATCGCTGTCATGCATGAGGGCCAGATCTCAGGCATTCTCGACAAGGAACAGTTCAGCCAGGAAAACGTGCTGCTGCTGGCCGTGGGCAAGCAACCGAGATAGTTTTTTGTTTGCGCAGGTCCTGGTTGCAAAACCGTAGAACACTTTTGCGGAACCTGCCTTGGCAGGCATTGGGGAGAAGACGATGAGCAAGAAAGATCTCGGCCTGCTGATCCTGATCCTTGTGGTGGGAGCGGTGGTGGCGATCATCAATCCGCGCTTCCTGCTGCCGATCAATCTCGCCAACACATCGAACCTGATCGGTCTGTTCGGCATCCTGGCGATCGGCCAGGCGTTCGTCATCATCACCGGCGGCATCGAATTGTCGGTCGGCTCGGTGGTCGCGCTGCTCGGCGTCCTGTTCGTCGATTTCATCGCCACGCGCGGCATGGCATGGCCGGTGGCGCTGCCGCTGATCCTCCTGCTCGGCGGCATCATTGGGCTGGCGCATGGCTGGCTGATCACGCGGCTCAAATTGCAGCCCTTCGTGGTGACGCTGTGCGGTCTGCTGATCTATCGCGGCGTCGCGCGGTTCTACACAGCCGACGGCACGG
This sequence comes from Mesorhizobium sp. WSM4813, assembly GCF_055811555.1. Classification (NCBI taxonomy): domain Bacteria; kingdom Pseudomonadati; phylum Pseudomonadota; class Alphaproteobacteria; order Hyphomicrobiales; family Phyllobacteriaceae; genus Mesorhizobium; species Mesorhizobium sp. WSM4813. Next base: position 77,554 of record NZ_JBVVQU010000005.1, on the reverse strand, counting down.
CGGGTTTTGCTTTCGGACAGAACTTTCCGGAACTCGAATTCCTGACCGCGGGGCGATCCTATGGCGTGCCGAACAGCTTCATCGCGCTGATCGTCATCGCCGTTGTGATGTGGGTGGTGCTGCACCGTTCGGTGTTCGGCCGCTATCTCTACGCCATCGGCAAAAACGAAGAAGCGGCGAAATATTCCGGGATACGCACCGGCCGCGTCGTCATGGCCGCCTATGTTATCTGCGGTGTGCTGACGGCGCTGTCGGCGATCTATTTCGCCATGTATACGCGCTCGATCTCGCCGGCGAGCCACGGCCAGTTCTATGAACTCTATGCCATTGCCGCAGCGGTGCTCGGTGGCTTCTCGCTGCGCGGCGGCGAGGGCTCGCTGATCGGCGTCATCCTCGGAACCGTTCTGCTGCAGGAACTGCAGAACCTCGTCAACCTGCTCGGCATCCCGTCCTCGCTCAATTTCGCGGTGATGGGCGGCGTGATCCTCATCGGCGTACTGGTCGATCAGCAATGGGGCGTGTACCGGGAGCGGCGGCTGATGCTGGAGGCAACCCGCAAGGGCGCGGCTGGTGCGGCCGCGGAGTAGCGCTTCACGAACCTTGAGTCGGCGGGACAGCGCCCCCCTCTGTCCTGCCGGACATCTCCCCCACAAGGGGGGAGATTGGCAGTTCTGCCCGACGGTGCCTTTTCTTCAGCGCTGGAGATCGGCGAAAGCCGATGCGACATCCAATCTCCCCAAGTGGGGGAGATGTCCGGCAGGACAGAGGGGGGCGCGAAGGATCGCTACAGATTAGTTTCTGCCCCGGCTGCATCCTCTGACCGATGTCAGGGTCGGTCCGAAAACCCCATCGCCTTGCGCAGCACATCGGCAAAGCGCTCGCCGGCCGCTTCACGCGGGCCGCTATTGTCGATCGAGGTGACGCCTGGCCCGGACAACGCCACATTGGCGCTGCGCGCCAGCCGCGCCAGCACTTCGCCGCGCGACTCGCGGCCGCGCATCGCCAGCCGCTCGGCCAGGATTTCCGGCGAAGCGGTGATCTCGACGACAGCCAGATTGGCATAGCGATCACGCAGCGCCGGGATGATGGCGCGGGAGACATTGGCGATGGCGACGCGGCCATTGGCGACCGACCAGTCGACTTCAGCCGGGATGCCGTAGCGCAGGCCATGCGCCTCCCACGAGATGGCGAAGGCGCCGTCCGCTTCGGCCTCGACGAAGGCCGCGTCGGCCAGCGTGTCGTGATCCTCGCTCGTCGTGTCGCTCGGCCGGGTGATAACCCGGCGTACGAACTCCAGCCGGGTCTCGTCGGCAAACAGTGCCCGGGCATAGCCGATCACCGTATCCTTGCCGGCGCCGCTCGGCCCGACGACGGCGACGAAGACGCCGTCGCGGATCGGAAACGCAGCGGCGGACAACTCACGCTCGATCGACGCCGACACCATCACGCGACCCGCCGTCCCTGCCGCCAGACCGTGCGGACAACCGGGACATGATCGTCGAGACGGACGCGAACCAGATCGGCGCGCCGGCCCTGCTCGATGACGCCACGGTCGGCGAGGCCGACCGCCTCGGCCGGGTTCTTCGAAACCATGGCCACCGCCTGAGGCAGCGAGATGCCGTCGACCACGTCGCCGAGGAAAAAGGCCGACTGGATCAGGCTGAAGGGGATGTAGTCGGACGACAATATGTCGAGCAAGCCTTCGCCGGCGAGTGTCCGAGCCGAAACATTACCCGAATGCGAAGCGCCGCGCATGACGTTCGGTGCACCCATCAGCACGCCGAGCCCTGCCTCCTTCGAAGCTTTTGCGGCCTCCTTGGTGGTCGGGAACTCAGCGACGCGGACACCCTGTTCGATCGCCTCATCGACATGACCTGTCGTGGCGTCGTCATGGCTGGCCAGCACGATGCCGCGCTGGTGGCAGGCGGCCGCGATGAAGGCGCGGTTCGGCCCCGAATTCGTCGCCGACTCCGCCATCCGCTTCTCGCAAAATTGCTGGAATTCGCGGTCCGTCAGCTTCAGCTTGCGCTGGTAGTAGTAGGCATAGGTTTCGAGGTCGACGAACTGGCGCTGTCCCGGCGCATGGTCCATAAGCGACGCCAGCTTGATCCTTTCATCGCCGTCGAAATGGGCGAAGGCGGCGAGGCAATCCGGCGCCGAAACCTCGCAGCGCAGATGGATGAAATGGTCGGCCCGCAGCCGGTCCTGCTGGACACTGTCCTCGATCGCATCGGCCAGCTTGCGCATGTCGGCCGAATTCATGTCGGCATCGTCGTCCATGCCGACGCGCAAGGCGTCGAGCACGGTGGTGATGCCGGCGGTTGCCACCTGCGCGTCGTGGGCGAGAACGGCGGCGATCGGATTCCAGCGCACCTTCGGCCGCGGCGCGTAATGACCTTCGAGGTGGTCGGTATGAAGCTCGACCAGCCCGGGAATGATGAAATCGCCGCCCATGTCCTCGCCGGTCCGGCCGGCGCCGGCATCGATCCCGGCGATCAGGCCGTCGCGCAGCACGATCGAGCCTTCGACGATCTCGTCGGCAAGCACGATGCGGGCATTGTTGAGAACGGTCTCGACGGTCATTTCAGGCAGTCCTTGGAGCATTTTGCAGCCAATTGGAATCAATGATTGGGGTGATTGGCGTCGCACAAATGCGGTTAAAACAAATAGTCGTTTCAGGCAGTTCTTCTGACCGGGCGGCGCCCGAGCGCGTGATGGGAAAGCACCATGAACGGGGCGCCAGGTTCGGTTTCGACAAACAGGGTCAGCGCGTCCACCGGCACCGGCCGTTGCAGGACCTTCGCAAACAGGCTGTCGATCGCTAAGCGAAGACGAGGGCTTTCCTGTGACGAGGCACGGCCGGACAGCGTCATATGGAACCGGAACGTCTCGAAGACATAGGGGTAGCCCCACTGGCAGAGATTGCGGAATTCATCCGGCTTCAGCGAATCAGGGCTGCGCCGTTCGATCTCAGCCTCGCTCAGCGGCGCGCGAAAACGGTCGAAGTCGCGCACGACGTCGTCGGCGAAGCGGTTGAGCGCCGGCAGCGGTCCTTCCGGCACCAGAGCGAAGAAGCCGTCGATCTGGCTGACGACCAGGCGCGGGATCATCACCACCGGCGTCGCCCCGGCAAAATTGTCCAGCGCCGCGCGAAGCGTGGCTTCCGTCTCGTTCGAGGCCAGCCGGAAGGGCGCCTTCAGCGTCGCATGAAAGCCGTAGCGGCGCGCCGAAGCGGTGTGGAAGGCGACTTCCGCCGCCGACAGCTCGCCCACGGCCTCGACCGGCCTCGTGGCGGCGCCGAACGGGTCGCGGCCGAGCCAGTTGGCGGCGATCCGCGCCAGCGGTTCGTCTTGCCGGGGGGTGAAATAGATAGCGTAGCGCATCGAAAGTCCTCGTCAACTCCCGCTGCCATAGGCGATTTGCATGACGAAATGACGAAGCTGATGATCGCTCCTGATAACAAAGTTGTTCAGGCGGGTCATTAGCCGACGATTTTTTCGCCTTGGGCCAGTTTGCCGACCCGGACGGGCAGCGCGATCAGGCCTTCATCAGCCATTCGTGCTCGGGCGCGTTGTGAAATTTCCACGTCCGCTTCGGCCCCGCCATGACGTTGAGGTAGTAGAGGTCGTAGCCATGGCAGGCGGCGCAAGGATGGTAGCCCTTTGGCACCAGCACGACATCGCCGTCCTCGATCGCCATCGTCTCGTCGAGCGAACGCGCGCCATTCCGATCGGCATCGGTGTAGACGCGCTGGAAGGCAAAGCCCTGCGGCGGGTTGAGCCGGTGGTAGTAGGTCTCCTCGAGATAGGATTCGGCCGGCAGATTGTCCTGGTCATGCTTGTGCGGCGGATAGCTCGACGTGTGGCCGCCAGGCGTGATGACCTCGACCACCAGCAACGAGTCGGCCGGCTTGCCTTCCGGCAGGATGTTGGTGACATAGCGCGTGTTGGTGCCCTTGCCGCGAACCTCCTGGCCCAGTTCTTTCGGCGCAATGATGCGGACCGGCAGACCGCCGCCAAGCCCCGGCGCCGAGCAGACCGCGAGTTCGAGATCGGTGTCGGCGCTCACCGACCAGTCAGAGCCCTGCGGCACATAGATCGACCACGGCTTGCCTTCGAAGGGCGACATGCGTTCGCCGAGCAGGCCGAGATCCTTGCCACCCGCCGTCGCCTTGCCCTTGCCGGTGACGAACACCAGGCAGACTTCACGGTTCGCGGTTTGTCCGGAGGCTGTTTCGCCCGGCCGCAGCCGATGCAGATCGAAACCGACATAGGTCCAGCCGGCATTTTGCGGCGTCACATGGGCGACGCGGCCATGGCCCTTATCGGCTTTAACCAGCAGTTTCGACATCGCGCTTCATTCCTTTGGTTCGGTATCGGCCGAATCCTTGCCGCCGTCGGCCGGCTTGTAGAGATAGAAGAACTGCCAGACGGCATAGCCGGCGAAGCCGAGCGCGACCGTGCCCCAGAACGGCGCGCCGGTGGCAAACTCGACCACGGCCCAGCCAAGGCAGACCGCGACGATTGCAACGCGCCGCCACAAGGGCCGGAAGAACGGATGCTCGGAGTCCTTCATCGGATCAGCCCCCACATCGGATCAGCCCCCCATCGGATCAGCCCGTCGCCGGGACTATTGCATTCAAGCATTGAGGAAGCCCTGTGTTTCAACCGTGTAGCCGGCAGCAATCATCACCCGCATCAATTCCTTGTAGCCGACTTGCGCCATCTTGAGCGGCGGATTCTTCTTCGGGTCCTGCTCGGCCTCGACGACGAACCAGCCTTCATAGCCGTAGTTCGCCAGCCTTTCCACGATGGCGCCAAAATCCAGTGAGCCGTCTCCCGGCACCGTGAAGGCGCCGAGCGCCACGGCGTCGAGGAAGGATTGCTTCTGGCGGTCAAGTTTCTCGATCACTTCCATGCGCACGTCCTTCACATGCACGTGGTTGATGCGTTGGTGATGGTTGTCGATGGCGCGCAGCACGTCACCGCCGGCAAAGGCCAGGTGGCCGGCATCGAGCAGCAACGGGATGCCTTCTCCCGAATAGCGCATGAAAGCATCGAGCTCCGGCTCCGTCTCGACCACCGCCGCCATATGATGGTGATAGGACAGCGGCATGCCCTGCTCGGCGCACCATTCGCCGAACTCGGTGAGGCGCCTCGCATAGGCCTTCATCTCATCGTCGGAAAGCCTGGGCTTGGTAGCGAGCGGCTTCGAGCGGTCGCCCTGGATGGAGCGGCCGACCTCGCCATAGACGATGCAGGGCGCGTTCACCGCCTTGAACAGCTCGATCATCGGCTGGATGCGATCCTTATTCCTGGCCATGTCTTCATCGACCAGCGTACCGGAGAACCAGCCGCCGCAAAGCGTCACGTCGGCCTCTTTCAGGATCGGCAGCATGATATCAGGATCGCTGGGAAAACGGCGGCCCATCTCCATGCCGGTGAAGCCCGCCGAGCGCGATTGCGCCAAGCACTCCTCCAGCGACACGTCATCGCTGAGTTCCGCAAGATCGTCGTTCCACCATGCAATGGGGGACATGCCCAGTTTGGCTTTCAAGTCGTCACTCCAATTTTCTTAAACTTGGATGTCAGCGCTGCCCCTCATCCGCCTGCCGGCACCTTCTCCCCGTAAGGACGGGGAGAAGGGACAAACGTCAACGTTTGCGACCCCCTCTCCCCGTCCTTACGGGGAGAGGGTAAGGGTGAGGGGCAGCGCCGACATCAATCTCCAATCTTCTGCATCTGCCGCTTTTCATCATAGGCTCGGCGCGCCGCGTTCACTTGCGGTCGTGTCGAGACTTCCGGCACGGCAACATCCCACCAGCTTCCACCGGCCTCGGTCGAAACCAACGGATCGGTGTCGATAACCAGCACGGTGGTCCTTGTATTCTTCTTTGCTTGCGCCAGCGCCGTTTCCAGCCCGGCGATCGACGAAACCTTCTCGGCGATGGCACCCAGGCTTGCCGCATGCGCGGCAAAGTCGATATCGGGCAAAATCTCGTGGCGTGCGTCCTTCAGCAGATTGTTGAAGTTGGCGCCGCCGGTTGCCATCTGCAGCCGGTTGATGCAGCCATAGCCTTTGTTGTCGAGCAGCACGATGGTCAGCTTGAGGCCAAGCATCACCGATGTTGCGATCTCGGAATTGAGCATCAGATAGGAGCCGTCGCCGATCATGACGACGACCTCCTCGTCGGGCTTGGCCATCTTGACGCCGAGCCCGCCTGCGATCTCGTAGCCCATGGTCGAGAAGCCGTATTCGGCGTGGTAGGAGCCGGGCGCGCCGGCTTGCCAGAGCTTGTGCAACTCGCCGGGCAGGCCGCCGGCGGCATGAAGCAGTATCACGCCGGAGCCCATGGCGCGCTGCACGGCGCCGATCACCTGCGCGTCGGACGGATAGGCGGCATTGGTCGACGCCGTCACCTTGCCGGCATCGGCCTGCCAGTCCCTCTTGCCCTTGGCCGCATTGTCGGTCCAGGCAGCCGGCGCCTTCCAGCCGTTCAGCGCCGCGCCGAGCTCGGCGATCCCTTCCGCCGCGTCTGCGACCAGCGGCAGCGCCTGGTGTTTTCCCGCGTCGAAAGGCTGGACGTTCAGCCCGATGATGGTCTTGCCGGAATTCTTGAACAGCGCCCACGAGCCGGTGGTGAAATCCTGCAGCCTGGTGCCGACGGCAAGCACGACGTCGGCTTCTTCAGCCAGCCGGTTGGCCGCCGAAGTGCCGGTGACGCCGACCGCCGCCATGTTGAGCGGATGATCGTCCGGCAGCGAAGATTTGCCGCCCTGCGTCTCACAGACCGGGATGCCGGCGCCTTGCACCAGCTTCCCCAATTCGCCGGAAGCCTGCGAATAAAGCACGCCGCCGCCGGCAATCACCAATGGCTTAGTCGCCCCCTTCAGCGCCGCCACGGCGGCGGCCAACTCCCCACGGTCCGGACGCGGTCGGCGCTGGGTCCAGACCCGTTCGGCAAAGAAGCTCTCGGGGTAATCAAAGGCCTCGGCCTGCACGTCCTGGCAGAGCGCCAAGGTCACCGGTCCGCATTCGGCCGGATCGGTCAGCACCTGCATCGCACGGTTGAGCGCCGGGATGATCTGCTCGGGCCGGGTGATGCGGTCGAAATAGCGCGACACCGGTCGGAAGCAGTCATTGACCGTCGCCGTACCGTCGGAGAAATCCTCTGCCTGCTGCAGGACAGGGTCGGGGATGCGATTGGCGAAGACGTCGCCGGGCAGAAACAGGACGGGCAACCTGTTTACATGCGCAAGTGCCGCCGCGGTCACCATGTTGAGTGCTCCGGGGCCGATCGAGCTGGTCGCCGCCATGAAGCGGCGACGGAAATTGGCCTTGGCATAGGCGATCGCCGCATGCGCCATCGCCTGCTCGTTATGGGCGCGGAAGGTCGGCAATTCGTCGCGCACCTGATAAAGCGCCTCGCCGATGCCGGCGACATTGCCATGGCCGAAGATCGCCCAGACGCCGCCGAAGATCGGCATTTTCTTGCCGTCGATCTCGGTCATCTGGCGAGCAAGAAACCACGTCAGCGCCTGCGCCATCGTCAGGCGGATTGTCTTGGTCATGGTGTTTTCCTCCGCAGTCCTTATGCCGCGCCTTCTTATGCTGCTTTGCGGCCGCGCGCGGCAAGCCATGCCTCGGTCAGCCTCTCGAAGCGCGACGCCATGTCAGCCACCGCCTCCTCGTCCGACATCTTGCCCGCAAGCCACTGTTCGGCTGCGTTGATGAAGATGGTGCGGCCGACGGCGAAGCCCTTGACGATCGGCGCGTTGGCGGTGGCGGCAAAGGCAGCTTCCAGTTCGTCCTGCGGCGCTTCCAGGCCGAGCAGCACAACCCCGCGGCACCATGGATCGTTCTTCAGGATCACCGCTTCGATCTTTGCCCAAGCCCCGGCTGAAGCCTGCGGTTCGAGCTTCCACCAGTCGGGCTTGATACCAAGCGCGTAGAGTTCCTCGAGTGCGCGCGGGATCGTCGTGTCATCGAGCTTGCCGTGCTTGCCGGCGATGATCTCGATGAGAAGTTCTCTGCCCACTTTCCGCGCGGCCTCGAACAGGCTTTTGAGCTTCTGCTGCTGCTCGGTCTTTAGCGCCTCGGGGTCGTCCGGGTGATAGAAGGACAGGCATTTGATGCAATGGTCGACCGGCCACTCGATCAATTGCGAGCCGATATCCTGCGAGAATTCGAAACGAAGCGGCCGAGATCCGGGCAATTCGACTGGCCGGCCAAGCCAGGCGAAAGGATGGCGGGCGAATTCGAACATCGCCTCGCGGCCGTATTTCTCGTCGAGCAGCATGCCGTAGCCGGCACGGCCGGCGGCGACCCTTGCCGCCGCTTTAACCGTCAGCACCTTGAAATCATGGATGCGCGACGGATCGGCGCCGGCTTTCGCGGCGACATCGTCAAGCTGGATTCGATGGTCGCAGGCCAGCGCCATCAGCGAGGGAATATCGCGCCGGCGCGTCGTCGCCCAATGGATATGGTTGATTGCCTCGTCCTTGCGAAGCGCTAGGTGCCTGCTGCCGTTCTTCAGGAAGAACTGCAATTCCTCAAAAGTCGGGTATTCCGGCGCGCAGAGCAGCCGCGACACGGCGAAGGCGCCGCAGGCATTGGCCCAGGTCGCCGCCGTCTCCAGGCTTTCCTCGCCGAGCCAGCCGCGCAGGAAGCCCGACATGAAGGCGTCGCCGGCGCCGAGCACATTATAGACCTCGATCGGAAAGCCCTTGCCGACAATGCCGTCTTCGAGATCGTCGCTGATCGGTCCGTCATAGACGATGCAGCCCATGGCGCCGCGCTTCAAGACGATCGTGGCCTTGGACAGCGAGCGGATGGTCTTCAACGCGCTCAGGCAATCATCCGCACCGGAAGCGATCATGATCTCTTCTTCGGTGCCGACGATCAGGTCGCAGTCGGGCAGAACCGACTTCAGCTGGGCGGAGACCCGGTCGGATTTCACGTAGCGCTCGAAGCCTTCGGCATGGCCGGCGAGACCCCAGAGATTAGGGCGGTAGTCGATGTCGAACACCATCTTGCCGCCTTTGGCCTTGATGGCGCGGATCGCCTTGCGCTGCGCGGCGTCGCTGTTGGGCCGCGAAAAATGCGTTCCGGTGACGACAATGGCACGCGCCGAAGCAATGAACGCTTCATCGATATCGTCTTCCGAAAGCGCCATGTCAGCGCAGTCGGAGCGGTAGAAGATCATCGGCGAGACGCCTTCGTCCTCGACCGACAGCAGCACCAGCGCGGTCAGCCGGTCCGGGTCGGTCCTGAGGCCGGCCACGGAAACGCCCTCGCGTGTCAGCTGCTCGCGGATGAAACGGCCCATCTGCTCGTTGCCGACGCGGGTGAGCAGCGCCGAGCGCAGGCCGAGCCTCGCCGTGCCGACCGAAATGTTGGCCGGACAGCCGCCGACCGACTTGGCAAACGAGGTGATGTCCTCCAGGCGCGAGCCGATCTGCTGGCCGTAGAGGTCGACGGAGGCGCGGCCAATGGTGATAACGTCGAGCGGCGCATGTTTCGCGTCCACGGCTTCGCCCATTCGAACCTCCATCAGCCTTGTTGTCTTGGTAACACATTGTTTGGGTAACACGCGCGAGCGGCAGCGTGGCGCCGACAATATGAAATAATAATTCCAATCCATAGTCAACATGGAACGCACATTCCTTTGCTGAAAAGTGCTGGCGCGATGGCCGCCTAAGCCTTGCGCTTCCTGCCCGCATCGCGGCGCTTTTCGCCAACCGCAACGGTCAGCGCCATGGCCAGCGCCATCGTTGCCGACAGCGAGCGGAAGCCGGCGAAATCGGCCTCGGCGACCTCGAACCAGACTTTGGCGAACTGGGCGAGCGGCGAAAAGGAACTGTCGGTGATCGCCACGATCGGCACGCCTTGCTCGGAAATGACACGCGCCTCCTCGATGGCCGCCGGGGCATAGGGTGAGAAACTGATGGCGATGACGGCATCCCTGGGCGAGGCAAAGCTGATCATCTCGGCGTTGAGGCCGGCGGCCGATTCGATCAGCTGGTTGCGGATCTTGAGCTTGCCGAGCGCATAGGCGATGTAGGAGGCGACCGGATAGGAACGGCGCTTGGCCAGCACATAGATGGTCTCCGCCTTTGCCAGCAAGGCTATCGCATCTTCGAAATGGTCTTCGTTCAACCTGCCTGAAATATCGTTGAGCGAGGTGCTGGCCGCGGCGACGAAGCCGTCGAAAATCGCCCGGTGACCAGCGCCTTCCTCGGCCTTGGCGCGCAATGCCGCCAGTCTTTCGTCATAGGACGAATTGCGTTCTCGCAGGCGTTCGCGAAACACCAGCTGCAGGCTTGTGAAGCCGTCGAAACCGAGCTGCTGGGCGAAGCGGATCAGGGTCGAAGGCTGGACACCGGCGGAGGCGGCAATGCTGGCGGCGGTGCCGAAGGCAATGTCGTCGGGATTGTCGAGCGCATAGGCAGCGATCTGCGCGATGCGCTTGGGCAGGCTATGGCGCCGTTCCAGGATCGTCGTACGCAGCGTCTCGAAATCGCGGGGCACCCGTTCGTCCATCGTCGCTCCGCCCAGGCTCATCAGTCGATGCCGTGTGTGCCCAATCATAGCGAGCCTGTGCAAGAAGGCCATAAAAAATGAGGCATGCGTTCCATTTCTGGTTAAAATGGACTAATTCATCCACACAAATCGTCCTGACAGCGGAGACAAAGGGAAATGGTCGGAGTCGGTCTTATCGGCACAGGCTTCATGGGCAAGTGTCACGCCATCGCCTGGAACGCGGTCGGCACCGTCTTCCCCGACGTGGCCAAGCCAAGGCTGGTCCATCTCGGCGAGGTCGACGAGGAGCTTGCCAAACGCCGTGCCAGCGAATTCGGCTTCGCCAAGGCCTCCGGCGACTGGCGCGCCGTCGTCGATGATCCGGATGTCGATATCGTCTCGCTGACCACGCCCAACCAGTTCCACCCGGAAATGGCCATCGCCGTCCTCGAAGCCGGCAAGCATCTGTGGTGCGAAAAGCCGATGGCGCCGAGTTTTGCCGAAGCGCAAGCCATGGCGGCGGCGGCGCAAAAATCCGGCAAGGTGGCCGCTCTCGGCTACAACTACATCCAGAACCCCGCCATCCGCCATATCGGTGCGCTGCTTGACGAGAAGATCATCGGCGAAGTCAATCATCTGCGCATCGAGATGGACGAGGATTTCATGGCCGATCCGGAGGCGCTGTTCTTCTGGAAGCACGAGGCGGCGTCCGGTTACGGCGCGCTCGACGATTTCGCCGTGCATCCGCTGTCGCTGGTCTCGGTGCTGTTCGGCCGCGTCGCCCGCGTCATGTGCGACATGGCAAAACCCTATGCCGATCGCCGCGTCGCATCAGGCGGGCGTCGCGCGGTCGAGACCTACGACATCGCCAGCGTGCTGATGCATCTCGAAAACGGCATTGCCGGCACGCTGTTGGTCAATCGTTCGGCCTGGGGCCGCAAGGGCCGCATCGCCATCCAGATCTTCGGCTCGAAGGGCTCGATCCTGTACGATCAGGAGCGGATGAACGAGTTCCAGCTCTATCTCACCGCCGACCGGCCGACCGAGCAAGGCTATCGCACCATCCTGGTGGCGCCGCATCACAAGCCCTACGACGCCTTCCTGCCGGCACCCGGTCACGGTCTCGGCTTCAACGACCTCAAGATCATCGAATGCCGCGAGCTTTTGACGCGGCTGGCCGGCAGGCCGGCGCGGATCATCGATTTCGACGAAGGACTTGAGATCGAGCGCACCGTGCATGCCATGGCGCGCTCATTCGAGGAACAGCGCTGGATGGATGTGAGGTAACGACCGTAGCCCTGCGATCCTAGCCTCCACGCCACCCATGCCAGGGCAGGGGAGAGCCTGTGTTGGAGAGTGCCAATTGTCGATATTGACGCCGCCCCTTATTGCCCTGCCGGGCATTTCTCCCCGTAAACGGGGAGAAAGAAGCTGACCGCCCCCTCGGCGCCCTTCCTGCAACGCTGTCGCCGGCGAAACCGTCGATAACGGCGTCTTTCTCCCCGTCACTATACGGGGAGAAAAGCCCGGCAGGGCAATGAGGGGCGGCGCCGGCCTTTCAAGCCAAGCAGCAAGGTAGCAACCGCCGCAAATTCCGTGCCAACCGCGTCAAGCGGCGCCCGGCCGGCTCGCCATTGTCGCGCGTCGCGCTGACCGGCGCCGCGCGACGGCGTCGGCAAGGCCGTGCAGCACCGTCTCGGTGGTTGCCCAGTCGATGCAGCCGTCGGTGATGCTCTGGCCATAGACCAGCGGCTTGCCGGGCATGATGTCCTGCCGGCCGGCGACGAGGTTGCTCTCGATCATGACGCCGATGATGCGCTCATCGCCTGCCGCGACCTGGCCCGCCACGTCAGCTGCCACCATCGGCTGGTTCTCCGGGTTCTTGTTGCTGTTGGCGTGGCTGACATCGATCATCAGCCGTGGCGCTACGCCGATCCGGCCGAGTTCCGCGCAGGCGGCAGCTATGCTCGTCGCGTCATAGTTCGGCACGATGCCGCCGCGCAGGATGATGTGGCAGTCCTCGTTGCCGGAGGTCGTCGCGATGGCGCTGCGCCCGCCCTTTGTCACCGCCATGAAATGATGCGGCTGGGCGGCGGATTTCACCGCTTCGGCGGCGATCCGCAAATTACCATCGGTGCCGTTCTTGAAGCCGACCGGGCAGGACAGGCCGGATGCAAGTTCGCGATGGATCTGGCTCTCTGTCGTGCGCGCGCCGATCGCGCCCCAGGCGACGAGGTCGGCAATGTACTGTGGGGTCGCCATGTCGAGGAATTCGGTCCCCGCCGGAAGGCCGAGATTGTTGACCGCGGAGAGCACGTTGCGGGCCAGTCTCAGTCCTTTGTCGATGTTGAAGCTGCCGTCCAGGTCAGGATCGTTGATCAGGCCCTTCCAGCCGACAGTCGTGCGCGGCTTCTCGAAATACACGCGCATCACGATCTCCAGCCGGTCCGACAGGCTCTCGCGCAGCCCCGCCAGACGGCTGGCGTAGTCGACGGCGGCGGCCGGGTCGTGGATCGAACAGGGGCCGACGACGACGACCAGCCGGTCATCGGCGCCGGTCAGCACGGCGTGGATGGCGTTGCGCGACGCGGCAACGGTGCGCGTCGCCGTCAGCGTGCGCGGTATCTCCCGCATCACCTGGTCCGGCGTACTCAATTCCCTTATTTCCTTGACCCGAAGATCGTCGGTGGTGGTCAACACGGCTTTCTGCTCCTGGTTGGGAGACCTGCCGGCTGAAACAAAAAAGCCGCCAGGTCTGGCGGCTGTTCGGATGTTGTTGCTGCAATCTTCAGATCGAGCGTAATCCTCCCGCCGCCAGCGAGCTGCCGTAGCTAAAGTACCAGAACGAGGCGGTCAGGTGGATCATGCGCGCCCCTATATCGGAAGCCGCGGCGTTTGTCACGCTCAGATGGTGCTACTCCGGCGACGACCCTGCAATATTCTGGTCGTAGTCGACCAGCGATCCGGTCATGACGCCTGATTGCGGGCTGACCATATAGCTGATCAGCCGGGCAAGTTGGTCCGGCTTCACCAACTGGCCCATCGGCAGCGCGGCCTCGGCCTTTTCCAGCCAGTCGTCCGGCGCGTCGTGCCATTTCTTCTGCACGATCGCCTCGCCCTCGGTGTCCATCCAGCCGGGCAGCACGGCGTTGCAGCGGATGCGATTGCTGCGGTAGGCATTGGCGACATTCTTGGTCAGCGTCGCCAGTGCGCCCTTGCTCGACGAATAGGGCGCCAGGAACGACTGGCCACAATGCGCCGACATCGACAGCACATTGACGATCGAGCCAGGCGCCTTGCGGTCGAGCAGGTGTGCCACCACACCCTGCATCAGGAAGAAGGGGCCGCGCACATTGGTCTGGAATATCTGGTCGAATGTTTCCTCGGAGGTCTCGACCAGTGAGCCGCGGGCCGAGGTTGCGGCGGCGTTGACCAGCGAATTGACGGTGCCGAAATGAGCGATCGCTGTTTCAACGACCCGCTTGCAGTCGGCCACCACCGAGACGTCCGCGCTGATGAAGATGGCGTCGACGCCGTTTTTCCCGAGCGCGGCGACCGCCTTGTCGCCCTTTTCCCTGGAACGGCCGACCAGCGCCAGAGCGCGGCAGCCCTCGTCGGCCAGCGTCTCGGCGACGGCGAAGCCGATGCCCTGCGCGCCGCCGGTGACGATGGCGCGTGTTTCTGAATTGCGACCGACGGAACCGTTCATCGCCTTGCTCCTGTCTTGATATTCAGATGGTCTTGTCGAGGCGAATGGTCTTGCCTTCGCTAGCCGATTTCAGCGCTGCGTCCGCAAGCCTCAGCGCGACGAGCCCGTCCTTGCCGCTCGGCGCCGCCTTCTTGCCTGATGTCGCCGCCGCGATGAAGGCGGTGATCTCGTTGGCATAGGCGTCGAGATAGCGGGTCATGAAGAAGTCGTGCAGCGGCGGGCGCGTGTAGCCTTTCTCATTGGCCAGTTCGATCGATACTGGTCGCTGGTTCTCGGCCGCAACCATGCCTTTCGAGCCATGCACCTCGATGCGCTGGTCGTAGCCATAGGTGGCACGGCGTGAATTGGAGATGATGCACTGCTTGCCGGATGCGGTTTCGAGAATGACGCTGACGCTGTCGAAATCACCGGCCTCGCCGATTTTTTTGTCGACCAGCACCGAGGCATGGGCACTGACCGCCACCGGCTCCTCGCCGAGCAGGAAGCGCGCCATGTCGAAATCATGGATGGTCATGTCGCGGAAGATGCCGCCCGAGCGGCCGATATAATCGAGCGGCGGCGGGCCGGGATCACGCGACGTGATGGTGACCATCTCGACCGTGCCGATGGCGCCGTCGTCGATCGCTTTGCGCACGGCGGCGAAATGCGGATCGAAGCGGCGGTTGAAGCCGACCATCAATGTGGCGCCGGCCTTGTTGACCACGGCCAGACACTCTTCCACTCTGCCAGCGTCGAGATCGATCGGCTTCTCGCAGAAGATCGCCTTGCCGGCCTTGGCGAACCGCTCAATCAGATCGGCATGGGTGTCGGTCGGCGTGCAGATGATGACCGCATCGATATCCCCGGCTTTTTCGATGGCCTCGATAGTGCGTACTTCCGCGCCATAGGCCGACGCCAGCTCCGTCGCCGCCTTCTCGAAGGCATCGGCAACTGCGACCAGCCTGGCCTGCGGATTGGAACCGACGGCACGGGCGTGGACCTTGCCGATGCGGCCGGCACCGAGAAGAGCGAAGCGGAGAGACATGGGATTTCCTTTGAGGATTGTTCGAAATGGAAGTGCGTCTTTACTGCACCGTTCGGGGCAAGGCGCGGTAGATTTCTTATTGCGGCTGATCGGCGGCGGGTTGATGACCCGCCGCGCCGGCATTCGCCCTAGGCGGCAAGTTCTGCCTCCCCGGTCTTGGCGCCGGTGATGTATGAGACGACATCGTTGCCGTCGGTGTCCTGCTTGCGCAGATTGGCGACGATGCGGCCGCGGCGGAACACGACGATGCGGTCGCAAAGGTCGAACACCTGGCGCATGTTGTGACTGATCAGGATCAGCGGCTCGCCATTGGCTTTCAGCGTGCGGATGATGTTCTCGACCTGCATCGTCTCCTGCACACCAAGTGCTGCCGTCGGCTCGTCCATGATGATGAGCTTGGACGCAAAAGTCGCGGTTCTCGCGATCGCCACGCACTGGCGCTGGCCGCCCGACATGTGGCGGATGGTGTTGGACAAGTTGGGAATCTTGACCGCCGTGCGGATCAACGCTGCCTCGGTCGCCTTACGCATGAACTTCCGATCGAGGATCGAGAAAGGCCCGAGATTGAAAAGCACCTTTTCGCGGCCGAGAAACAGGTTCGACGGCACGTCGAGATCGTCGGCGAGCGCAAGGTTCTGGAACACCGTTTCGATGCCCGCCTCGCGCGCTGCGATCGGGCCGGCGAAGTTCACTTCCTTGCCGTCGAACCAGACCTTGCCGCTGGTACGCTGCTCGACGGCCGTGATCTGGCGCACGAAGGTCGATTTGCCGGCGCCGTTGTCACCCATGATGGCGACATGCTCGCCCTTGCGCAGTTCGAAGTTCGCGCTTTCCAGCGCATGCACGCCGCCATAGTATTTGGTCAGGTTTTCGGTCTTCAGGACGATGTCTGACATGATCAAGCCCTCATTGCCCGCAGGCGCTGCCGCCACTGGTCGAGAACGACTGCGCCGATGATGATCACGCCCTTGACCATCTCCTGGTAGTAGGCGTCGAGGCGCAGGAAGGTGAAGCCGGAGATGATGACGCCGAAGATCAGCGCACCGATCACCGTTCCGATGATCGAGCCGCGGCCGCCCGACAGCGAGACGCCGCCGATGACAGCCATGGCGATCGCGTCCAGTTCGTACATCACGCCCATGCCGGCCTGAGCCGTGAGGTTCTTGGAGCTCAGCACTACGGCGGCCAATGAGGCGAGGATGCCGGCAATGACGAAGACGAGGATCTTGTGGTTCTGGACATTTATGCCGGACATGCGGGCGGCGTCCTCGTTGGAGCCGATGGCATAGCAGTGCTTGCCGTACCTGGTGTATGACAGGATCAGCTGGAACAAAATCGCCAGCGATATGAAGATGATGACAGGCATGAGCCCCTTGCCGATGGCGGCAAAACTTTCGGTGGGGAACGAGATCGGCTGCCCCTTGGACCACCATTTGGCGACGCCGCGCGCGGTGACCATCATGCCGAGCGTGGCGATGAACGGTGGAATGCGGGTGTAGGCGACGAGCGTGCCGTTGATCAGGCCCGCCAGCAGGCCGCAACCGATCGCTACGAGCACCGGCACGATCACCGGCAGGTCGGTCCAGCCCTGCTCGATGAACATCGCCTTGGGGTTAGGGTTGCCGTTGACCGTCGCCACCTGGGCGAAGCTCATCGCGATCATCGCCGTGGCGCCGACGACCGAACCAGAGGAAAGATCGATGCCGCCGGAAATGATGACCTGCGTCACGCCGATGGCGATGATGCCGACGATCGACACCTGCAGGATGATTATCTGCAGGCGCGCCTCGTTGAAGATCGTATCGACGTTGGCGCGGGTGTTGAATAGGAAGCTGTCGCCAAGAAAGACCCGGCCTATCAGCTCGAAGGCGCCGACGAGAATGATGAGCGCCAGGAAAACGTTGAATTCGGCAGGCCATGTGCGCTTCTTCGCATCATAGCTCAGTCCGCCGACGCCATGGGTTGTCTGTGCCAAATCTGCTTCCTCCGACCGCATCGGCCCGAAAATCGGAATCGATTTTCGGAAAGCACGATGCGTAGCCTCAAAGTTTTAGAGCGTTCTTTGTGCGTCCAAATGGACGCCCGCCGCTCTAATCGCAGTCGCCCTCCCGCCGTCTGTCCACAGGCGATGAGGGGAAGAGGAGCGGCGTTTCTTTGTTCTTCGAACACCGGATTCTCAAGAGGTCCGATGCTCTGCCGCCGCTCCCTATCGAAAAACGGTCCTCTGCCTCAGTTCTTCTGCAGGAACTTGTCGATGTTTGCCGGCGTGACCAGCTGGAAGGGGATGTAGACCTTCTGTTCAACGGCCTCGCCCTTGGAAAGCTTGAGCGCCGCGTCCAGCGCCCCGGCACCCTGGCCGGCCGCATCCTGGAACACGGTCACGTCGAGATCACCCGCCTGCATCGCGGCAAGCGCGTCCTGGGTGGCGTCCACGCCGCCGACGACAACCGACTTCATGTCGATGTTGGCAGCCTTCATGGCCTGGATCGCACCGATGGCGCTTTCGTCATTGTTGGCGATCACGCCATCGAACGGCTTGCCGGTCGACAGCCAGTTGGTCATCAGGTTCTGCGCTTCCTCGCGTTTCCAGTTCGACGTCTGCTTGTCGATGATCTTGATGAAGCTGCATTCCGGAGTGGCGATCACGTCGTCGATGTCCTTGGTGCGCTGCACCGCGGCTTGGTTCGACAGCTCGCCCATGATCACGTAGACATTGGCCTCGGTCTTGCCGGCTTCCTTGAACAGGCGGCAGACTTCCTGGGTTTCGAGAGTGCCTGACTCAACCTCGTTCGAAGCGACGAAGGCCTGGTTGTCCGGCAGCGTGTCGACATTGACCGGCTCGCGGTTGACATAGACCAGCGGAACATTGGCCGCAGCCGCGGCGTCCGACATTGCCTGGGTGGCTGAGGTGTCGACCGGATTGACGATGATCGCGTCGACGCCTGAGGCGACGAAGTTCTTGATCTGGTCGAGCTGCTTGGCGACGTCGTTCTGCGCGTCCTCGACCTGCAGTTCCACGCCCTCCATGCCCTTGGCCTGCTCAATCATGCCGTTGCGCAGCACGGTGAGAAAATTGTCGTCGAACAGCGCCATCGACACGCCGATCTTGGCAGCAAGGGCGGACGAGCTCATCAGCGCCAGGAATGCGGCGCCCAACAGCAATTTCTTCATTCTATTTCTCCTCCACAGAATTGGTGTCCGGCTGCACCGATCTACCCGGAATCCCCGATTTCTCAGGGAATCTCTCCCGATTGCCATCTCCGCTCCCGATGGCGATTCCGCGTCGACTGGAACGCCAAGCCCTCTGCTTGAAACAGATGTTCCGGAACGAAAGAACCAAAATACCTATCCAGTGAAATATTTATTCCATTCCGCGTGGGGGCGTCAAGGAGATTCCGAAATCGGATGACGGATTTTCGGATAACGCGGCTGAGGGTCGGCAAATCTTCTGCAAGAAACCATCAGGCTGACGGTTCACATCATTGCCGACGCATCGTGGTGCCCGATCTGAACCTGGATGAATTGTCTGAGCCCACATGTTTTGCCCGAACCTAGATGTTTTCCGGTAGATAGATATCGAAGGGCAGGAAGGTCTGGCCCGGCGCATTGGCAGCGCCTGCCTCGATGGCATGCGCCATCAGTCCGACAAGCTCACGACATAGTGCTGCCAGCGGCGTCGAAATCACCATGGTCAGGATGTTGTCGGCGAGCGCCGCGCGCGACTCGGCGTTGATCTCGTTGCAGACGACCACCGGCATATTTGCGGGCCTCGCTGCCCTGAGCGCCGAGACCGCGCCTTCCATGCCGCCGCCGGCGACGTAGCAGCCGGCAAGATCCGGGTACCGCGCCAGAAGATCGATCATCGCATCATGGGTCACCTGGTTGGCCTCTAGATTGACCAGCGTCTCCAGCACCGTGAATTCCGGCGCATGCTCGCGGAAGAATGATCTGAAGCCGATCTCGCGTAGCTCATGGCCATGGAAGCGATGGCTGCCGACAAAAAGGGCGACCTTGCCGGGTTTCTTCGCCGCCTTGGCGATCATCCAGGCCGCGGTGCGGCCGACCTTGCGGTTGTCGAGGCCGACATAGCCTTCGCGGATGCCGGCGGCAAAGTCGGACAGCAGGGAGAAGACGGGTTGCCCCCTTGCCTTCAGGGTCTCGACGGCTGCCGTCAGCGTCGGATGGTCCGGACCGACAAGGGCGACGGCCCTGGATTTCGCCGCCAGCTTGCGCATCTGGGCGGCGATCTCGTCGGGCGCCAGCGAACTGGCGAAGTCGATGGTTGCGACGCCGCGGAAGCGCTGCGATCGCGAAACCGCCAGTTCGAGCTCCCGCGCGAAATCGCTGTAGAAAACATCATTGCCCCTCAGCAGCAGAAAGCCGAGCCGATATTCCGGCAGTTCCTGGCGCATCCGCTGCTTGATCAGTCCGGCGGCGTGATAGCCGATTTCGGTTGCCGCCTCATAAACGCGGCGTGCGGTTTCCTCGCGCACCGGCAGGCGACTGTTCAGCACCCGGTCGACGGTGGCGACGCTGACGCCGGAGGCGCGCGCCAGATCGGTGATGGTCGGCCGTTTTGCCATGGCTGTCTCTTCGCTTGCCAAAGCAGTCTACATCATTCTGATGGGAAATGATAGAAACTATCTTCATGATATTGAGCCTATCATGGCTTGGCGTTATTTTACGACATAAGCACCTGTGGCAGAGGCACCCGTTCTGACGGATGCCGACGGAGGCAGCCTTAATGGAAGCGACACTATCCGCAATGCCGTCCCGGCGAGACTACAGCCTGCTCGGCCGCGACGCGAAGCTTGCCGTCGAGACCGGGCTGGCCGCGGCCGAGTGGTATCACACCGACGTGCCCCGAAAGCGGATGAAGGAGCTGATGCAGCGCTCCGACGGGCCGGCGATCCGCGACACCATCATCTGGCTCGGGGCCCTGATCCTGAGCGGCGCCGGCGGCGCCTGGTTCTGGGGAACGTGGTGGTGCGTGCCGTTCTTCTTCGTCTATGGCGTCCTCTACGGCTCTTCCACCGATTCACGCTGGCACGAATGCGGTCACGGCACCGCATTCAGGACGCAGTGGATGAATGATGCGATCTATCAGATCGCCTGCTTCATGATCATGCGCAATCCGGTGACCTGGCGCTGGAGCCATACGCGGCACCATACCGATACGATCATCGTCGGCCGCGATCCGGAGATCGCGGTGATGCGCCCACCGGACCTGTTGCGCGTCGCGCTCAATTTCTTCGGCATTGTCGATGCCTGGCATGCCATGAGCGACATGGTGCGCAATGCGGCCGGTATCATCAGCCCGGCGGAAAAGACCTTCATTCCGGAGCAGGAGCAGCCAAAGGCGATCCGCATCGCCCGCATCTGGACCTCGATCTATGCCGCGACCATCGCGCTGGCGCTTCACAGCGGCTCGTTCCTGCCGTTGATGCTGGTCGGTCTGCCGAGGCTTTACGGCGCCTGGCATCATGTCATGACCGGCCTGCTGCAGCATGGCGGCCTCGCCGAAAATGTCATCGACCATCGCCTCAACAGCCGCACGGTCTACATGAACCCGATCAGCCGCTTCATCTACTGGAACATGAACTACCACGTGGAGCACCACATGTTCCCGATGGTGCCTTATCACGCGCTGCCGAGGCTGCATGAGCTGATCAAGCACGACCTGCCGGCGCCGACGCCGTCGATCCTGGCCGGCTATCGCGAGATGATCCCTGCCTTCCTGCGCCAGCTGCGCAATGAGGACTATTTCCTCAAGCGCGAACTACCGTCGACCGCCAAGCCCTATCGCGAGGAATTCCACAACGATAACGATGCTGTCGCGGCAGCAGCGGAATGATATGCGCCCATGCCAGGCAACATGCCGGGCAAGTTGACCAAGCAAACGGGAGGGCCAATGAGCGACTGGGTCGAGGCCTGTGACGCCGAAGACATCGACGAAGAGGACGTGATGCGGTTCGACCATGGTGGCCGCACCTTCGCCATCTATCGCAGCCCCGACGACGAATATTTCGCGACGGACGGTTTGTGCACGCATGAGAAGGTGCATCTGGCTGACGGGCTGGTGATGGACGACATCATCGAGTGCCCGAAGCACAATGGCCGCTTCAACTACAAGACCGGGGCGGCCAGGGGCGCGCCGGTCTGCGTCAATCTCAGGACATACCCGGTCAAGCTCGACGCCGGCAAAATCCTCATTCAGATCGGGTGACGGTGATGGCGAAAGGGATGGTCATCATCGGCGCCGGCGAATGCGGCGGGCGGGCTGCCTTGGCGCTGCGCGATCTCTTCTATGACGGGTCGGTGACGCTGGTCGGCGACGAGCCGCATCTGCCTTATGAGCGGCCGCCGCTGTCGAAAGAAGCGATGGCCAGCGATGCGCCCGAGATCAAGGCGATCGCCAGCGACGAGGTCCTGGCCGGGAGATCAATCCGGCATATCCATTCGGTTCAGGCGGCGGCGATCGACCGCGCGGCGCATCTCGTGCACCTGTCGGACGGTTCGGCTCTACCTTACGACAAGTTGTTGCTGGCGACAGGTTCCTTACCGCGCAAGCTGCCGATGCCGGGCCTCGGCGCGCGCTGTGTCTATCTCCGGACCTTCAACGACGCGCTGGCCATTCGCGCCCATCTCAGCGTCGGAAATCGCATTGCCATCGTTGGCGGCGGCTTCATCGGTCTCGAACTTGCCGCCGCGGCGCGCAGGCTGGAGGCAACGGTCACCGTCATCGAGGTACAGCCGCGCATTCTGATGCGCGGCGTGCCGGCCGAGATCGCGCAGGTCATCCACCGGGCGCATGAAGCCGAAGGCGTCAAAATCCTGTGCGGCGACGGCATCGCCGCCATTGCCGATGACGGCGCCGAGGTGCGCATCGTGCTTGCCGGCGGGCAGGACATCGTCGCCGATCTGGCGGTGATCGGCATCGGCGCGGTGCCGGTGACCGGACTTGCCGCGGAGGCGGGGCTGACGATCGACAACGGCATAGCGGTCGATGCCGAGCTTCGCACCAGCGATCCGGACATCTTCGCCGCCGGCGATTGCTGCTCGTTTCCGCTTGCCGTCTATGGCGGCCGGCGCGTGCGGCTGGAAGCATGGCGCAACGCGCAGGAGCAGGGCGCGCTTGCAGCAAGGAACATGCTGGGCGCCGGTGAGGCCCACGCGGCGGTGCCATGGTTCTGGTCGGATCAGTACGGCCTGACCTTGCAGATATCAGGCCTGTCGGACGAGGGCAGCGAGGTCGTGCGACGCGACCTCGACGACGGCGCTTTCATCCTGTTCCACCTCGCCGAGGACGGCAGGCTGGTCGCGGCGAGCGGCATCGGCCCAGGCAACACGGTCGCCCGCGACATCAGGCTGGCCGAGATGCTGATCGCCAGGCGAGCAAAACCGGCGCCTGAGGCGCTCGGTTCGCAAACGGTCAAGCTGAAGTCGTTGCTGGCGGCGTGATCTGAGGGCGCGGCTGTCGTCGATATCCAATGACGGCAGTACTTTCGACCTGTCAGCTATCACCTTCGTCAAAAATGGCCTCGATGTCGCGGGCGCCATGCAAAATTCGCACGATGCGTATGGCAGCGCCTTCAACAGTGTAGAAAATCACATAACGCTGGAAAGCAACGGAGCGCAGACCGGACCACAGGGCAGGGCGGGGAACGCCGCCGTGCGGTGCGTCGGCAACTGGCTACAACGCGCCCTGAGAGCCGTTATAAAGCGCATCGCGGCTGCAGGGTTTTCGGCGTGAATATAGTCGCCAATTTCCTCAATGTCCTGCGCAGCAGCAGGGGCGAATATGACCGCCATTTATTTGCGGTTTCCGTCGCTGTACTTGGCTTCCAACCTTTCAAAAATCTCGTCGGCTGGAATACCGGGACCGCTCTCGACACCGGCCCGAATATCCTCACGAAGCGCGGCAAGCTTGGCTTTCCGCTGCGCCTCGCGTTCCTCGAGCAGGCGCAAGCTATCGCGCAGAACTTCACTGGCGCTGGCATAGCGGCCGCTCCCCACCAGTTCGCGCACCAGCGTCTCATAGCGAGCGCCAATATTGTAACTTGACGGCATAGGTCAGCCCTCCGATTATCGGATTATATCATTTTTTGATAAATCCACCGAGCCAAATCTGACGGTGGGCAGCGTGAGCCATACACGGCTTCCCGGCGGCGGATCGCAAGGGCAATGAATCACAGCGGACGGCGCAGCGGAGCGAATTCGGAAAGGCTCTCCTGTCTCGTGGCGCATCTAAAACAGCGCCTTCAGCTCCGGCAATTTGTCGTTGACCAGCCAGCCGTAGTAATTTTCCTCGGGCAGCTTTTCCGGTTCGCCCGCGGCGCGGCGCTTGTCGTTCTCGGCCTTCAGCGCATGGGCGCGCTGTTCCGGATTGCCGACATTGTAGAGTGTCGACGTGATGCCGGGATTGCCCGATATGTCGAAGCCGGCAATGCTCTGGTAGGCATCGATCGATTTCCGGATCGTCGCCGCGACATAATCCAATGTCAGGTCCGGATCCATGATGGTTTTGTAGACCGCGTTGGGATCGCCGACGTCGAGCTTCGGCAGGCCGGAAACCTCGTGCACGAGATCGCTCATCTGCAACGCTGTTAGCGGATTGAGCTGACCGAGGCCAAAAGTCTGGCCGGCATAATAAGGTTGGAAGAAAGTCGCGCCGAAGCGGTCGTCGGGGAAGCTCTCGCCGCCGACAGTCTTGCCGCGAAAGGACTGGTTCCACACCTGCTCGCGGCACTCCCAGAGCGCGTAACTGTCCGATTTGCCGGCGCATTCCTGGAATTGCGGCCGCTGCACGAAATCGGTGATGTCCTCGCCTTCATAGGCGAAGGCCAGCTTGCTCGACAGATAGGAGATCGCCTTGACGTAGTAGGTCTGCAGCCGGTCGTAGGCGTCGACATTGTAGGTGTGCTCGCCGACGATGGCGCCGACGATATGCATCGGGTCTATGCCATAGGTCGCCGCCGCTTGGCTGATCTTGCCGCGCAGGCCGGCGTCGTGCTGCAGCAGCGCATAGACCTTGCTGTATTTTGCCTGGAAGGTGGTGTTGGTGGCCTGGGTGCGCCGGCTTGAGGCGCCCGGTATGTTGGGCTGCTCGGCATGACTGTTGCCCGGCGGCACCATCGTCGCCGCTTGCGCGGCGAACATGGCTGTCGCCAGCGTCAGCCCGAGAATGACGAGGATCAGTTTTTTCATGCGCCGCCGCCTGTAACAGCGCATGACCCCCGGATTCGATTTTCGGGGGTCATGCCAAATCAAGTGCTACAGCGTCCCTTGCGCGCCCAAGGACGCGCGCTGTAGCTGCCGGGCAAACTAGGTAAAGCTGGAAGGGGAGTCGAGGGCCCCTTTGCCCGGCAAGGCAAAAGCTGGCCAGATGCTTCCATTTGGCCACACGTTTCAGGACTTGCCGGCTCCCCCGGCCCATCTCTTGTGGGATGATTGCCTGCTACAGGATGAAACGCGACAAATCCGTGTTTCTGGACAGGTCGCCGACATGCTTTTGCACATAGGCGGCGTCGATGGTCACCGCCGTGCCATGGCGGTCCGGCGCGTCATAGGAGATCTCGTCCAGCACCCGCTCCATCACCGTCTGCAGCCGCCTTGCGCCGATGTTCTCGACGCTGGCGTTGAGATCGACGGCGATGCCGGCCAGCGAATCGATGGCGTCGTCGGTGAAGACGAGATCGACGCCCTCGGTCTTCATCAGCGCGATATACTGCTTGATCAGGCTGGCCTCGGTCTCGGTCAGGATGCGGACGAAATCGTCCTTCTCCAGCGCCCGCAGCTCGACCCGGATCGGCAGACGGCCCTGCAGTTCGGGCAGCAGGTCCGACGGCTTGGCAACATGGAACGCACCCGAAGCGATGAACAGGATGTGGTCCGTCTTCACCGGCCCGTATTTGGTCGCGACCGTGGTGCCTTCGACAAGCGGCAGCAGGTCGCGCTGCACGCCTTCGCGGGAAACACCGGCGCCCATGCCGCCTTCGCGCGAGGCGATCTTGTCGATCTCGTCGAGGAAGACGATGCCGTCGTTTTCGGTCGATTCGAGCGCCCTGCGCACCACCTCGTCCTGGTCGAGCAGCTTGTCGGACTCGTCGCCGACCAGCACCGCGTAGGACTCCTTCACCGTCGTCTTGCGCGTCTTGGTTTTCTGGCCGCCCATCGCTTTCGACAGCATGTCGTTGATGTTCAACACGCCGATATTGGCGCCCGGCATGCCGGGGATCTCGAAGCCGGGCATGCCGCCAGTGCCGGTATCGCTCACCTCGATCTCGATCTCCTTGCTGTCGAGCTCGCCGTCGCGCAGCTTCTTGCGGAAACTGTCGCGCGTGGCCGGGCTCGCTGTCTTTCCGACGAGCGCTTCCAGCACGCGTTCCTCGGCATTGATATGGGCACGCGCCTTGACGTCCTCGCGCATCTTCTCGCGCACCAGCCCGATGGCGATCTCGACCAAGTCGCGGATGATCTGCTCGACGTCGCGGCCGACATAGCCGACCTCGGTGAACTTGGTCGCCTCGACCTTGACGAACGGCGCACCGGCAAGGCGTGCCAGGCGGCGCGAGATCTCGGTCTTGCCGACGCCGGTCGGGCCGATCATCAGGATGTTCTTCGGCATCACCTCTTCACGCATCTGGCCTTCGAGCTGCTGGCGGCGCCAGCGGTTGCGCAAGGCGATGGCCACGGCGCGCTTGGCGTCCTTCTGGCCGATGATGAAGCGATCGAGTTCCGAAACGATTTCGCGCGGCGAAAATGTGCTCATATCCTAAATTCCACTTTGCCACTGCCGGATGGACTCGAACGGATGCAGCAGCATGATCACGTTGAGTGTCAGATTGTCCCGGATGAGGTAGCCGACACCGAATTCGAAGATGACGGCCAGGGTCACGATCACCCATATAGGAAGCCTGCGCGCCATCACAAATCCCAGCACCATCGCCAGCGTGTCCGCCACCGAATTGATGATGCTGTCGCCGTAGTAATCCAGGGAAATTGTGCCGGCGCGATAGCGCTCGATGATCAACGGGCTGTTCTCGAGAAGTTCCCAGCCGCCCTCTATGACGACCGCAAATGCCAGCCTGAGCCCGATCGGCGAGCGCGGGAACAGAGCCCATGCCAGCGCATAGAACAAGAAGCCGTGGATGATGTGGGAGAATGTGTACCAGTCGGAAATATGCTGGGAATTCTCCGAGCTCTGCACGATGCCGTGCCACAGCTTGACATAGCCGCATGTGCAGATCGGCGTTCGGCCCATGCCGTAAAGGACTCCGGCCTGGAATATGATCAGGCCGAGGACGAGCAGAAGTCCCATCCGCCAGCTGTCTTCATAGGCCGAGACGGGTTTGTCGGCGCCGGTCGTGCTCATGCTGCTACTGCCCCTCTTCGGCGTCGCCCTATTCGGCGTCGCCCTCTTGTGCGTCGATTGCCATCAGCACGGCGTCGCCATATTCCGATTGCCTTCGATCGATAACTCGGAAACCGGCCTTTTCATAGGCGCGGATCGCTCGTCCGTTGGATGGATCCGGGTCGATGATGACACGCGGCGCTCCTTCCTCGAACAGCTGTTCCACGTACTGCCGGACAATTGCCGAGCCGTGGCCGCGTCCTATAAGCTCAGGCCTGCCGATCGACAGATCGAGGCCGACCGTACCGAACGGCTGGTCGCTATAGGGATGGCCGTCCTCCAGATGCGGGTCGTAGCTCTGCATGTAGCCGATCGGCTCGCCATCGAGCTCGATGATCAGCGGTTCGACGGAAATGCTGTCAATGTGTTCGCGGATCTGAGCGATCTCCGTCTCGGGATCATCCCACCACTCGGCGACATGCGGCTCGGCCAGCCATGCCGCGATCATCGGCAGGTCCGCCTCCGTCACCGGCCGAAAATCGTATCTATTTTCTTGTTTGGCCATGATCTCCTCCCGAACCGGAGGTCAGCGAAGCAAAAACCGGTTTCCACTTTTCGGGATCATGGCCAGCGGCCGGCTCAGCCGGCATCGAGCGTTTCGATGACGAAGTTGTTGTTGGTGTAGACGCAAATGTCGGATGCGATCTGCATCGCCTTGCGCGCGATCTCCTCGGCATCCTTGTCGGTGTCCATCAGCGCGCGCGCCGCGGCCAGCGCGTAATTGCCGCCCGAACCGATCGCCATGACGCCATGTTCGGGTTCGAGCACGTCGCCGGTGCCGGTCAGCGCCAGCGAGACCGACTTGTCGGCAACCAGCATCATCGCTTCCAGCCGGCGCAGATAGCGGTCGGTGCGCCAGTCCTTGGCAAGCTCGACGCAGGCCCGCGTCAATTGCTCCGGATATTGTTCGAGCTTGGCTTCTAGCCGCTCCAGAAGGGTGAAGGCGTCAGCGGTGGCGCCGGCGAAACCGGCGATGACATTGCCGCTTTTGCCGATGCGGCGCACCTTCTTGGCATTGCCCTTCATGATGGTCTGGCCGAGACTGACCTGGCCGTCGCCGGCAATCACCACCTTGCCGCCCTTGCGCACGGTCACGATGGTCGTGGCGTGCATGGTCAGTTCATTCGACATCTTCTGCTCCGATCAGCACCGATCCCGAAAAGGCGATTGGCGCGTTACGAGTGACTTGATCGACCATATGTATGCATAGGTCCGATGATTGCAAACCAGCCACCCGCCAGGCTCGATATCCCCTGGCATGGCAACTGGCAATCGCCGGATCATGCTGCTAGAAGGCTCTCGTTTTCAAGCATGTGGACGCTTGGAACGCCTGAACTCTGGACAAGGATGAGGTCATGCCGCCCCGTTCCGCCAACGCAAGCCGCAAGACCAAGGAGACCGACATCTCCGTATCGGTCCAGGTCGACGGCTCGGGAAAATCCGATATCTCGACGGGCGTCGGCTTCTTCGATCACATGCTGGACCAGCTGTCGCGCCATTCGCTGATCGACATGACGGTCAAGGCCAAGGGCGATCTGCACATAGACGACCACCACACGGTCGAGGACACCGGCATCGCGCTCGGCCAGGCGCTGGCCAAGGCCTTGGGCGAGCGGCGCGGCATCATGCGCTATGCCTCGATCGATCTCGCCATGGACGAGACGCTGACGCGCGCGGCGATCGACGTCTCCGGCCGTCCTTTCCTTGTCTGGAATGTTGCGTTCTCGTCGCCGAAGATCGGCACGTTCGACACCGAACTCGTGCGCGAATTCTTCCAGGCCCTGGCGCAGAATGCCGGCATCACCCTGCATGTCACCAACCACTACGGCGCCAACAATCACCACATCGCCGAAACCTGCTTCAAGGCGGTGGCGCGTGCGCTGCGCGCAGCGCTTGAAAGCGACCCGCGCCAGCCTGACGCGGTTCCTTCCACCAAGGGATCTCTGAAGGGATAAGGCCATGGCGATCTATGTCGTGATGGAACCGCCGGGCCGCGGCGAAAAGCCTGACACAACGGTCTTTGTCCGTGATGGGTTTTCCCTGATCGGCTTTCTCGTGCCGCCGCTGTGGCTGCTCTGGCACCGGTTGTGGATCGAGGCAGCGCTGGCGTTTGTCGCCATGGCTCTCCTTTCGACGCTTGCCGAAGGATTGAGCCTTGGGCTGGCCTGCCCGCTGCTGTCGCTGCTTGTATCGCTCTATGTCGGTCTGGAAGGTCAGGCCTTGCGGATTGCCGCACTGCGCCGTCGTGGCTGGCATGAATGGGGCGTCGTCGCGGCCGACAGGATCGACGATGCCGATACGCGCTATGTGCTGGAGGCCGAAGCGCATTCGGATGAGCAAGCGCCCCCCCAACGCATCGTCCCGGATGCTGCCCATGCCCGGCCAGCGCATATGGGCATCGCGCTAGGGTTGAACCACACTCCGGGAAGACCCTGACATGCGGGTCGCGATCATCGACTACGGCTCGGGCAATCTGCGCTCGGCCACCAAGGCCTTCGAGCGCGCCGCGCATGAAGCCGGTATCGCCGCCGCGATCGACCTGACCGCCGATGCCGAGCGTGTCAGAACCGCCGACCGCATCGTCCTGCCCGGCGTCGGCGCCTATGCCGATTGCGCGGCCGGGCTGTGCGCTGTGGCCGGCATGTGGGAAGCGGTCGAGGAGGTCGCGATCGGCAAGCGGCGGCCGTTCCTCGGCATCTGCGTCGGCATGCAGCTGATGTCGAAGCGGGGCCTGGAAAAGACCGTTACAAAAGGTTTTGGCTGGATCGACGGGGACGTCAAGGAGATCACCCCGGCCGATCCTGCGCTGAAGATCCCGCAGATCGGCTGGAACACGATCGAGCTCACGCGCAAGCATCCGCTGTTCTCCGGCATTCCAACCGGCGCCAAGGGATTGCACGCCTATTTCGTCCATTCCTATCATCTCGACGCCAGGAAAGCCGACGACGTGCTGGCGATTGCCGATTATGGTGGTCCGGTGACGGCCGCTGTTATCAGCGACAATCTCGCCGGCACGCAGTTCCATCCCGAAAAGAGCCAGGCGCTTGGCCTGGCGCTGATCACCAATTTCCTGCGCTGGAGGCCCTAGGATCATGAGCAAGAAAGGCTATTGGATGGCGATGGTCGATGTCCGCGATCCCGAGGGCTACAAGCAATATATCGAGGCGAACGCGGCGGCCTTTGCGAAATATGGTGCGAAGTTTCCCGTGCGTGCCGGGCGTTACGCGAACCCGGAAGGGCCGACAGGCAACCGCCACGTCCTGGTGGAGTTCGAGTCCTACGACAAGGCGATCGAGTGCTATGAGTCGCCTGAATATCGGGAGGCATTGAAGTACAGGCTTGCCGCCTCGACCGGTCACTTCGTCATTGTTGAAGGCGCCTGAACGGTGATCCTGTTCCCGGCCATCGACCTCAAGGACGGCAAGTGCGTGCGCCTGAAGCACGGCGATATGGCGACCGCGACGATCTACAATGACGACCCGGCAGCGCAGGCCAGGGCCTTCGAGCAACAGGGCTTTGAATGGCTGCATGTCGTAGACCTCAACGGCGCCTTCAAGGGCCAGAGCGTCAACAGCGCGGCGGTCGACGCCATCCTCAAGGCGACGAAAAACCCGGTGCAGCTCGGCGGCGGCATCCGCACGCTGGCGCAGGTCGAGGACTGGCTCGATCGCGGGCTGGCCCGCATCATTCTCGGCACGGTGGCGGTGCGCGATCCGGATCTAGTCAGGCAGGCCTGCAAGGCGTTCCCGGGCAGGATCGCCGTCGGCATCGACGCCAAGGGCGGCAAGGTGGCGGTCGAGGGCTGGGCCGAGGCCTCGAGCCTCGGCGTCATCGAACTGGCGAGGAAGTTCGAGGGCGCCGGCGTCGCCGCCATCATCTACACCGACATCGACCGCGATGGTGTGCTGACCGGCATAAACTGGGATGCCACCATCGATCTCGCCGAAGCGGTTTCAATCCCGGTCATCGCCTCCGGGGGGCTTGCCTCGATCGCCGACATCGTGCGCATGACCATGCCCGATGCGCAAAAACTCGAAGGTGCCATCTCCGGCCGCGCGCTTTATGACGGGCGTATCGATCCGGCCGAGGCACTGGCGATCCTGGCGGCAGGACCGGAGAGGGCGAGGGCGCGATGAAACTCTCGATCATCCTCGCACCCTATGACAGCGGCCTTTATCATGCCGGCTGTGGCCAGGGCCCCGACGCCATCCTTGCCGGCGGCCTCGTCGATGAACTTGCCTTTCGCGGCCACGATGTCGTCGTCGAGGACATCGGCGAGGTCGGCGATGCCCAGAAACGCGAAATCGCGACAGGTTTCGCGGTTTGTCGGGCAGTCGCCACCAAGGTGGATCTGGCGCGCGATGATGAGCGTTTTCCCATCGTGCTCGCCGGAAATTGCCTGACCGCCGCCGGTGCGGTGGCTGGCGACACCGCGGATTCGATCATCTGGATCGATCAGCACGGTGACCTCAACACGCCCGAGACGTCCGCCTACGGCTTTCTCGACGGCATGGCGCTGGCGACGACGCTGGGGCTCTGCTGGCGTCCAATGACGTCAGCGATTCCCGGCTTCAAAGCGATCGACCCATCGCGGTGCATGCTGCTCGATGCACGCGACCTCGATCCCGATGAAAGGCGGCTTCTGGAGACTTTGCCGATCATTCGCGCCCAATGGCCCGATGCACTCGACATTGTCGGAAAGCTCAAGGCGGCCGGCGCGGCCCAAGTACATTTGCATCTGGATCTGGATGTTCACGATCCCGATGTACTGCAGGTGAACCGCTATGCACGGCCCGGAGGTCCAAATCCGGAGCAGCTGCGGCAACTGGTTTGCGGGCTGGCCAAGTCGATCCCGATCGTCGGCGTCACCCTGTCCGCCTACGATCCTGCCTTTGACGCCAAAGGCGAGGTTCCGCCTGTCGTTGGGCAATTGCTTGGCGATTTTCTTGCCGCGCTTGCGAGGATCTGATGCTGAAAGCCCGCGTCATCCCCTGTCTCGACGTCAAGAACGGCCGCGTCGTCAAAGGCGTCAACTTCGTCGACCTGGTCGATGCCGGCGATCCGGTCGAGGCGGCCAAGGCCTATGACGCCGCCGGCGCCGACGAACTCTGTTTCCTCGACATCACCGCTTCGTCCGAAAATCGCGAGACCATCTTCGACATCGTCGCCCGCACCGCAGAACAATGTTTCATGCCGCTGACCGTCGGCGGCGGCGTGCGCCAGGTCGCCGACATAAGGAAGCTGCTTTTGGCCGGCGCCGACAAGGTATCGATCAACACGGCGGCGGTGAAGAATCCCGATTTCGTCGCCGAGGCAGCTGACAAATTCGGCAACCAGTGCATCGTTGTCGCCATCGACGCCAAGAAAGTGTCGGGCGAAGGCGAGGCCGATCGCTGGGAGATTTTTACCCATGGCGGACGCGAAAAGACCGGCATCGACGCGGTCGAATTCGCTCAGCAGATGGTCGATCGCGGCGCCGGCGAGATCCTGCTGACGTCGATGGATCGCGACGGCACCAAGGCCGGCTACGACATCGCGCTCACCCGCGCGGTCGCCGACGCGGTGCGTGCGCCTGTCATCGCCTCCGGCGGCGTCGGCACGCTCGATCACATGGTAGAGGGCATTCGCGACGGCCATGCCGGCGCGGTGCTGGCGGCATCGATCTTCCATTTCGGCACCTACAGCATTGCCGAAGCTAAGGCGCATATGGCCCGCGCCGGCCTGCCGATGCGACTGGACACCCCAGGTGATCGGCTCTAAAGCAAAGCGGGAGCCTGTTTTCAGGAAAGATATGCTTAAACAAGCAGATAGATGGCGCCATGGCTGAGTTTTCGCTCTCCGAGTTGGAGACAATCATCAGGGAACGCGCGCATTCCGGCGATCCGGATTCGTGGACGGCAAAGCTGTTCGCGCGCGGCATCGACAAGGCGGCACAGAAGCTCGGCGAAGAGGCGGTCGAAACGGTGATCGCGGCCGTTGGCGGTGATAGACAAGCCCTCGTTTCGGAAAGCGCCGATCTCATCTATCATTGGCTCGTCGTTCTGGGCGTCGCCGGCGTTCCGCTTGCCGATGTCCTGACCGAACTCGAACGCCGCACCGGTCGTTCGGGCATCGCCGAAAAGGCGTCTCGGCAGGACCGGGGCTGATCGCTGCGGAGGGTAGGAAACTCGATGGACCAGCTCGCCCCCACCGAGAAATATTCGCCCTTTCGTTTTTTCTCGGCGGAGCAATGGTCGCAGTTTCGCGCCGACACGCCGATGACGCTCGGCGAGGACGAGGTCCGTCGCCTGCGTTCGCTCAACGACCCGGTCGACCTCGAAGAGGTCAAGCGCATATATCTTTCGCTGTCGCGGCTTTTGTCGGCTCATGTCGAGGCGAGCCAGCTTCTGTTCAGGCAGCGCCAGGCCTTCTTCAACGCGATGGATGTCGTCAAAACGCCCTTCATCATCGGCATTGCCGGCTCTGTCGCGGTCGGCAAATCGACCACGGCTCGCGTGCTCAAAGAATTGCTGGCGCGCTGGCCGTCGAGCCCCAAGGTCGATCTGATCACCACCGACGGTTTCCTGCTTCCCAACGAAATCCTGCGCCGCAACAATCTGATGGAGCGCAAGGGCTTTCCCGACAGCTATGATGTCGGCGCATTGCTGCGTTTCCTGTCGGGCATCAAATCGGCGCAGCGCAATGTCCGCGCGCCAGTCTATTCGCACCTGACCTACGACGTCGTTCCCGGCGAGTTCCAGACCATCGACCGGCCCGACATATTGATCTTCGAAGGCATCAACGTGCTGCAGCCGGGCAAGCTGCCGAAGGACGGCAAGATCGTGCCTTTCCTGTCGGATTTCTTCGATTTTGCGATCTATATCGATGCCGAAGAGGAGCTGATCCATCAATGGTACATCGCCCGCTTCATGCGGCTGCGCGAGACCGCCTTCCGCAATCCGGACTCCTTCTTCCACCGCTATTCGCAACTTTCGCAAGCAGCGGCCCGCGCCATCGCCGAGGGCCTGTGGACCAACATCAATCTGAAGAATTTGCGCGAGAACATCCTGCCGACGCGAGCCCGCGCCGATCTCATCCTGCGCAAGGGCGCCAATCATCTGGTCGAGGAGGTGGCGCTCAGGAAGCTGTAACGAAGCGGTTAACGGCGCTTTAATGCATGTCGCGCAAAAGTGTGCAGCGGTTTTGCGATAACGACATGCTTAAAACAACAACCTAAAGCGCGTCGCATGAGGCCGGTCAAACGCGACGCGCTTTAGGCAGTGCCCGCTATCGTCGATTGCCATTCCAGAGCATTTGTCGGGAGCAGCCGGTGATCAAAATGCCTGCATTGCGCCGGCCTGACATTTCCGCCTGGCGCGGAACACTTGCTCCGCGCCAGCTTCTCAAATTCGCCTCGGTGGGACTTGTGGCCACAGTGCTCTATGCGCTTTGTGCCAGCCTCTTCACCAGTGCCGGGTCAAGATATCTGCCGCCGGCCACAGCCTCGGCCGCCGCCTATGCGGTCGCGGCAATATTCTCCTATCTCGGCCACAAGTTCTTCACCTTCATGTCGGCCGGCTCGCATCAATTCGAAGCGCCGCGTTTCGCCGTGCTGACCGGATTCGGCCTTGCCATGGCCTATCTTCTTCCGCTGCTCCTCGTCGGGCAACTCGGCCTGCCGATCGCAGTTCCGATACTGCTCACCTGCATTCTCATTCCCGTGGTCAACTTTGTCGTTCTCGAACGCTGGATCTTTTCATCCGGTGCTTAAACAAATACATAGACAGCGATACGGCTCTAGCCAGGATAGGTCACCCGCCGCAGCGTCAGGTTGATCCGCCCGCCATTTCTCAGCAGCGCCGAGGTCGACGGATAGATGCGGTCGACGCCGTGAAAACAGAGACGGCCTTCGCCGCCAAGCACGACGACGTCGCCGCTTTTCAGCCTGAACGATTTGGTGCCGCCCTCGCGCGTGCTCTGGCCGACCCTGAACAGGCAATCGTCGCCCAGTGAAACGGAGACGACGGGCGCGGAGAAATCGATCTCGTCGCGGTCCTGATGAAGGCCCATCTTCGCGTCGGGCGAATAGAAATTGACCAGGCAGGCCTCCGGCGGATGCGGATAGGCAGACACGTCCCGCCACAGCTCCAGCAGCACGTCGGGGATCGGCGGCCAGGGCATTCCGGTCACCGGGTGCGTCGGTTGGTAGCGATAGCCGCCCTCCTTGTCGGTGACCCAGCCGAGCGAACCGCAATTGGTCATGCGCACGCTCATCTCCTTGCCGGTGCGCGGCATGGCCGGCACGAACAGCGGCGCTTCCTGCACGACCCGTCTCACATCCTCGACCAGTGCTTCCTGCACCGCGCGGGACAGATAGCCGGGCATATGGCGGACGCCTTTGGGCAGAACGAGCATGGTCGCTTGATCCGTTGGTCTGGAAGGAATCAGAATGCCACCATCAAATGAAAACGGCGACCCGAAAGCCGCCGTTTTCGATTGGCCGTACCGATCTGGTTAGGCCGATCTGGTCAGGCCTGATCGAGGTCCGGGATGCGCAGGACCTGTCCCGGATAGATCTTGTCGGGATCGGTCAGCATCGGCTTGTTGGCCTCGAAAATGATCGTGTTCTTCGCACCCTTGCCCTTGCCATAGCTCTTTTCGGCGATCTTCCAGAGATTGTCGCCTTTCTTGACCGTGTAGAAGGTCGGTTCCTTGGCCGGGGCTGCGGGCGTGCCGGCCTCGGGTGCGGCGACCTGCAATTCATCCGCCTGCACCTTGGATACGCCGAGCGTGTTGCCGACGGCGATGACGGCCTTTTCGAAGATCGATTGATCTTTGACCACGCCTTTCAGGACAGCCGTATCGCCTTTGACGACGACTTCCACATTGTCGGTGCCGAGCGCGTGCGAATCGAGTTCCTTCTTGAGCGTATGGGCGGTCGGCTCCGGCTCATCGTCACCGAAGCCGAGCTTCTTGCCGACGTTCTTGACGAAATCAAACATGCCCATCTGCGGTCTCCCTTGCTGTGGCGAAACCGAACTTGCCATCTGCAACCTTGAATTGGAAGCCGCCTTGACCGCGCGATCGATGTCGCGCCTATCGCCTCGGCCCGAATAACGGGATCGATTTCGGAAAGCACGATAGGTCGGTACAAAATGTCAGGCGCGCCTTTGTACGTCCAAGGGGGCACGTTGCGCTAATCGTCGTCCACCCTGCCGCGCAGTTTCTTGATTGTGCCGCGCCCAGCCTTGGTCTTCAGCCGTCTTTCGACCGCGCCTTTCGACGGCCTCGTCTTCATGCGCGGCGGCGGCGGCGGTTCGGCGGCCTTGGCGACCAGTTCCGCAAGCCGCGCCCGGGCGTCCGCCCGGTTCTGCTCTTGCGTGCGGAAGCGTCCGGCCTCGATGACGATGACGCCATCCTTGGTGGCGCGCTGGCCGGCCAGCTTTATGGTTCGCTCGCGGACGCGCTCCGACAGGCCCGGCGCATTCGCCGCATCGAAGCGCAATTGCACCGCCGTCGCCACCTTGTTGACGTTCTGGCCGCCAGGGCCTGACGAGCGGATGAAGTCCTCGTGCAGGTCATCCGGATGGATCACCGCATCGTCGGCAATGATGATCTTGTCGTCGGCGTTCATGCCGCAGTCATGGCGCGGCGAACGAAAAAAGAAAAGGCCTGATCCCCCCGGCGTCGGGCGTTCCCGGTCCCGGGTCGGGCCTTCCCGATCCCGGTCTGGGCCTTGAGGCGCAGGGTACCCAGCCGGCGATTATTCCGCGGCTTCGCGCATCCGCGGCGCGGCGCCGAGCACAATGGCGTCGACATGAGGCTCGAATTTTTCGAAATTGATGGCGAACATGCCGACCAGCCTCGCCGCCTGCAGGTCGTAAGCTGAGGTATCGGCCCAGGTCGATCTCGGATCGAGAATGGCGCGGTCGACGCCCGCAACCGCCACCGGCACGTCGAAACCAAAATTGGGGTCGGTGCGGAAATCGGCCCCTTTCAGCGAGCCATCGAGCGCCGCGGCAAGCAGCGCCCGCGTCGCCTTGATCGGCATCCGCTTGCCGGTGCCGTAGGCGCCGCCGGTCCAGCCGGTGTTGACCAGCCAGCAATCGACACCGTGATGAGCGATGAGTTCGCGCAGCAGATTGCCGTATTCCGACGGATGGCGCGGCATGAACGGTGCGCCGAAACAGGTCGAAAACGTCGCTTCAGGTTCGGTGACGCCCTTTTCGGTCCCAGCCACCTTGGCGGTGTATCCGGAGAGGAAATGATACATCGCCTGCGCCGGGGTCAGCCGAGCGATCGGCGGCATTACGCCGAATGCGTCGGCGGTCAGCATGATGATGTTTTTCGGGTGACCGGCGCGGCCTGTCTTGCTGGCGTTGGGGATAAAATGGAGCGGATAGGCGCAGCGCGTGTTTTCCGTGAGACTGCCGTCGTCGAAATCCGGCACGCGGCCCGCATCGAGCACCACATTCTCCAGCACCGTGCCGAAGCGTTGGGTGGTTGCGAAGATCTCCGGCTCGGCTTCGGCCGAAAGCTTTATCGTCTTGGCATAGCAGCCGCCTTCGAAATTGAAGATGCCATGCGGACCCCAGCCGTGCTCGTCGTCGCCGACCAGCGTGCGCGACGGATCGGCCGACAGCGTCGTCTTGCCGGTTCCCGAGAGGCCGAAGAAGATCGCCGCATCTCCGCCGGTGCCTTCATTGGCCGAGCAATGCATCGGCATCACGCCCTTGGCCGGCAACAGATAGTTGAGCACGGTGAACACCGATTTTTTCATTTCGCCGGCATAGGAGGTGCCCCCGATCAGCACGATCATGCGCGAGAGATCGACGGCGATCACCGTTTCGGTGCGGGTGCCGTGGCGGGCGGGATCGGCGCGAAACGACGGCAGGTCGATGATCGTCATGTCAGGCACGAAATGCTCGAGCTCGGCGGCTTCCGGGCGAATGAGCAGATTGCGGATGAACAAGGAGTGCCAGGCAAACTCCGTGACGACCCTGGTCGTCAGCTTCAAGTCTTCATCGGCGCCGCCGACCAGGTCCTGCACATAAAGATCCTTGTCAGCCGCATGGGTGCGAAAATCGGCGAGCAGCGTGTCGAACTGGGCCGGCGAAATCGCCTTGTTATTGTCCCACCATACGTGCGGTCCGGTGGTCTCGTCGCGCACGACGAATTTGTCCTTGGGCGAGCGGCCGGTGTGCTGCCCGGTCTCGGCTACGAGCGCGCCATGCGCGGTGAGCCGGGCCTCGCCGCGGCGGATCGCTTCCTCGTAAAGGACAGCCTCGCCGAAATTATAGCGCACCGCGCCGGTGGTCTTCAGGCCGATCCGGTCGATCGCCCATGCGGGATTGCGTTTGCCGGCTTCCGACATGAGGGGTCCCTTCTTCAATTGCAGCATCCTGGCCGGCGAATTTCCGGAGCCCCCACGAAGGAGACTGTAACGGTCAGAACCAGAAAAGCCAAATGATATCAAATAATTAATCGATTTAAAAATTTTGAAAGTTGTTTAAATCGTTTATATGTGCAAAAAACCGGGCGGTTGCCCAAGGATTGGCGGTTTTTATCAGTCCAATCCATGTTGAGCTGAGATTGTGGCCGCCGGCATGCCGCTCGTGACAGCGGACGAAGCCTGTGCCACATTTTGTACCTAATTTGTCCTGCAAAAGCCCCTTCTCGACCAAAGAAGGGACAGCTCATGAGGGAGCCACTTGAAATGGCAACAATCGCGCTTGTCGACGACGATCGCAACATTCTGACGTCGGTGTCGATCGCCCTCGAATCGGAGGGGTATCGCGTCGAGACCTACACGGATGGGGCGTCGGCGCTGGAAGGTCTGGCGGCGCGACCGCCGAATCTCGCCATCCTCGACATCAAGATGCCGCGCATGGACGGCATGGAGCTTCTGCGCCGGATGCGCCAGAAATCCGACCTCCCAGTGATCTTCCTGACGTCCAAGGACGACGAGATCGATGAGCTTTTCGGCCTCAAGATGGGTGCCGACGACTTCATCCGCAAACCGTTCTCGCAGCGTCTTCTGGTCGAGCGGGTTCGCGCCGTGCTGCGCCGTGCCAGCGCACGCGAGGCATCGGCCAAGACGCCCAACCAGCAGGCCCGTTCGCTCGAGCGCGGCCAGCTTGTCATGGACCAGGAGCGTCACACCTGCACCTGGAAAGGCGAGCCGGTGACGCTTACCGTCACCGAATTCCTGATCCTGCATTCTCTGGCCCAGCGCCCCGGTGTGGTAAAAAGCCGTGATGCGCTGATGGATTCGGCCTATGATGAGCAGGTCTATGTCGATGACCGCACCATCGACAGTCACATCAAGCGGCTGCGCAAGAAGTTCAAGGCCGTCGATGATGACTTCGAGATGATCGAAACCCTTTACGGAGTCGGATATCGGTTCCGCGAAGCATGAATTCAGCGGGGGCTGCTATTCGATGGCAGTGGACGTAGAGCGAGTGAAACGGACGGGCGCCCGGCGCCCGTCGCGGATTCTGCCGGCATTCCTGTCAAGAATCACGGTGCCGATGCGCCGCTTCCTCGGCCACCACATCTTTTCCAGCCTGACGCGACGCATTCTCTTCCTCAACCTCGCCGGCCTCGCCGTCCTGGTCACCGGCATTCTCTACCTCAACACGTTTCGCGACGGGTTGATCGATGCCCGCGTCGAAAGCCTGATGACCCAGGGCGAGATCATCGCCGGCGCGATCGCGGCATCGGCGACGGTCGAGACCGATTCGATCAGCATCGATCCGGAAAAGCTGCTTGAACTGCAGGCCGGCGAAAGCCTGGGCCCCGGCTCCGATCAGCTCGACAATCTGGATTTTCCGATCAATCCGGAGCGCGTCGCGCCGGTGCTCAGGCGCTTGATTTCGCCGACACGGACGCGCGCCCGCATCTATGACCGCGACGCCAATCTGCTGCTCGATTCCCGCCATCTCTATTCGCGCGGCCAGATCCTTCGCTACGATCTGCCGCCGACCGACAAGGAAGAGCCCGACCTTCTGGAACGTATCCAGAAATTCGTCTTCGACTTCTTCCGCAACACCGCGCTGCCGGTCTACCATGAACAGCCGGGCGGCAATGGCGCTGCATTTCCGGAGGTGGTCAAGGCGCTTACCGGCAGCCCGTCGACCATCGTGCGGATCTCCGAACAGGGCGAGCAGATTGTTTCGGTCGCCGTGCCGATCCAGCGCTTCCGCGCCGTCCTCGGCGTGCTGATGCTGTCGACGGAAGGCGGCGACATCGACAAGATCGTCGCGGCCGAGCGCAAGGCGATTCTGCGCGTCTTCGGCATCGCCGCCCTTGTCACCGCCATCCTGTCGATGCTGCTCGCCTCGACCATCGCCAACCCGCTGCGCCGGCTGTCGGCGGCGGCGGTCAGGGTGCGGCGCGGCGTCAAGAACCGCGAGGAAATCCCTGATTTCTCCGACCGGCAGGACGAGATCGGCAATCTGTCGATCGCCGTGCGCGACATGACCAATGCGCTCTACGCCCGCATCGAGGCGATCGAAAGTTTCGCGGCTGACGTCTCGCACGAGTTGAAGAACCCGCTAACCTCGCTGCGCAGCGCGGTGGAGACCCTGCCGCTGGCCAAGAACGATACGTCGCGCAGCCGGCTGATGGAGATCATCCAGCACGACGTCAGGCGGCTGGACCGTCTCATCACCGACATTTCCGATGCCTCCCGTCTTGACGCCGAACTCGCGCGGGAAGACGCAGGAACCGTGGATCTCAAGAAATTCATCACTGATCTGGTCGACGTTTCGCGCACTGCCACGCGCAACAAGAAGACGGTCGACATCGAGTTCAAGGTCGCCAAACTGCCGCAGGGCGTCAAAGGCTATTTCGTCGCCGGTCATGATCTGAGGATCGGCCAGGTAATCACCAATCTGATCGAGAATGCCCGCTCCTTCGTTCCTGAAGAGCGCGGCCACATCGCCATATCGCTAGCGCGCGCCGGCAAGGTCAACATCATCACCGTCGACGACAATGGTCCCGGTATAAGGGCCGACAACATCGACCGCATCTTCGAACGCTTCTACACCGACCGGCCGGCCGGCGAGGCGTTCGGCCAGAACTCAGGTCTTGGCCTGTCGATCAGCAGGCAGATCGTCGAAGCCCATGGCGGCACGCTGACCGCCGAGAACATCCCGGGCACCAAACCCGGCGAGATCAAGGGCGCGCGCTTCGTCGTGACACTGCCTGCGGAAGGCTGATCTGTGCGCGCTGAAAACATTCATGGAACGGCGCTGCTGATCGGCGAGCGCGGCGTCCTCATCACCGGACCGTCCGGCGCCGGCAAGACGACGCTGGCGCTGACACTCCTGGATCATTGCCGCGCGCGCGGGCTGTTTTCGCGGCTTATCGGCGACGACAGGCTGCTCGCCGCGGCCCACGCCGGGCGGCTGGTCTGTCGCGTGCCGGCGACCATCGCCGGTCTCGCCGAAGTGCCTGGGTTCATGCCGCGCCCGCTGCCGTTCGAGCCGGGTGGAGTGATCGACCTGCACGTCCGGCTGGTGCCGAAGGCAGAAATGGCCCGTTTCCAGGAGGAGATCAGCGAGTCAGTGGCAGGCTGTCCGGTGCCGCGTATCGACCTTGCCGAGCGCAACGCCGCCACGGCCTTGCCGGCGGTGATGGCTCGGCTGTCGATCGCGCCCTTTTTATGATCCGATTCCGGTTTTTTGCTGCAATGCGTCAAAATGGCCTGGGCCGGTGCAATTTTGGGCTTGTCAACGCGCCTCGCGTCGACAAGATAGCGCTCCCGCCGCCTAGAATGGCCGGCGAGCATGAAACGCCTATGAAGCGGCGATGACGGGAGCCATCAAAGAATGATCGGACTCGTGCTTGTAACGCACGGTCAACTGGCCGCCGAATTCCGCCATGCCGTGGAACATGTCGTCGGGCCACAAGACAGTTTCGAGACCGTGGCGATCGGCGCCGATGACGATATGGAGCAGCGCCGCAGTGACATCGTCGACGCCGTTGCCCGTGTCGACACCGGGGCGGGCGTCATCGTTTTGACCGATATGTTCGGCGGCACGCCCTCCAATCTCGCCATTTCGGTGATGGAATCCGGTCGTACCGAGGTCATTGCCGGCATGAACCTGCCGATGCTGATCAAGCTGTCCAGCATTCGCAAGGGCGACAATATGAGCGCAGCGCTGGACGAGGCGCAGGCGGCCGGCCGCAAATACATCAATGTCGCCAGCCAGCTCCTGAGCAGCAAATGAACGCGCTGTCGGCCAAGAAGGGTGACATCGTCCGGGAATTTCCAATCGTCAACCAGCGTGGCCTGCATGCCCGCGCCTCGGCGAAGTTCGTTCAGGTCGCCAGCGGCTTCGACGCCTCCGTCCAGGTCGAGAAGGACGGCGTTACGGTTGGAGGCACCTCGATCATGGGCCTGATGATGCTGGCAGCAAGCCCCGGCTACTCGATCCGCGTCACCGCCAGCGGCCCGGAGGCCGAGCAGGTGATCGACGCGCTGGAGCAACTGGTCGCCTCCCGCTTCGGCGAGGAGTCCTGACCCCCACAGCGCCGCGCCTCATTTGGACGCGCAAAGGACGCTTTAGCACTTTGAATTGTGCATCGTGCTTCCGGAAACCGATTCCGATTTCGGACCGGGGCGTCTCCGGA
This sequence comes from Mesorhizobium sp. WSM4813, assembly GCF_055811555.1. Lineage (NCBI taxonomy): Bacteria > Pseudomonadati > Pseudomonadota > Alphaproteobacteria > Hyphomicrobiales > Phyllobacteriaceae > Mesorhizobium > Mesorhizobium sp. WSM4813. The sequence goes on along the minus strand of NZ_JBVVQU010000005.1, from coordinate 35,269 downwards.
GACATGCACGGATAAAGATTTCTTTATATCCCATTGTCGTCAGACCGACGATCTGCTAGTCAGGCCGGCAACTCGCGCCCTTCGACACGCCTTCCGGCGTGGGCGCATCCCGAAGACAATTCTTGATCGGAGCACTGCCATGACGGGTAGCAATGACTATGTGGTCGCCGACATCTCGCTTGCCGGCTGGGGCCGCAAGGAGATCGAGATCGCCGAAACCGAAATGCCGGGCCTGATGGCCTGCCGCGAAGAATTCGGCAAGGCGCAGCCGCTCAAGGGCGCGCGCATCACCGGCTCGCTGCACATGACCATCCAGACGGCGGTGCTGATCGAAACGCTGAAGGCGCTCGGCGCCGATATCCGCTGGGCCTCCTGCAACATCTTCTCGACCCAGGACCATGCGGCCGCAGCCATCGCCGAGGCCGGCATTCCGGTCTTCGCCGTCAAGGGCGAGACGCTCGAGGACTACTGGGTCTACACCGACAAGATCTTCCAGTGGGCCGATGGCGGCACCTCCAACATGATCCTCGACGATGGCGGCGACGCCACCATGTACATCCTGATCGGTGCGCGCGCCGAAGCCGGCGAGGATGTGCTCTCCGATCCGGGCAGCGAGGAGGAAGAAATCCTGTTTGCCCAGATCAAGAAGCGTATGGCGGCATCGCCCGGTTTCTTCACCAAGCAGAGGGAAGCGATCCGCGGCGTCACTGAAGAGACCACCACCGGTGTCAACCGGCTCTATCAGCTGCAGAAGAAGGGCCTGCTGCCGTTCCCGGCCATCAACGTCAACGATAGCGTGACCAAGTCGAAATTCGACAACAAATACGGCTGCAAGGAATCGCTGGTCGACGGCATTCGTCGCGGCACCGACACGATGATGGCCGGCAAGGTTGCGGTCGTATGCGGCTATGGCGACGTCGGCAAGGGCTCTTCGGCGTCGCTCAAGGGCGCCGGCGCCCGCGTCAAGGTCACCGAGGTCGATCCGATCTGTGCATTGCAGGCGGCGATGGACGGTTTCGAAGTCGTCACGCTCGAAGACGCCGCCCCGACCGCCGACATCATCATCACCACCACCGGCAACAAGGATGTCGTCACCATCGACCACATGCGGGCGATGAAGGACATGGTGATCGTCGGCAATATCGGCCACTTCGACAACGAGATCCAGGTGGCGTCGCTGCGCAATCTGAAGTGGACCAACATCAAGCCGCAGGTCGACATGATCACCTTCCCGGACGGCAAGCGGATGATCCTTTTGTCGGAAGGCCGCCTGCTCAATCTGGGCAACGCCACCGGCCATCCGAGCTTCGTCATGTCGGCGTCCTTCACCAACCAGGTGCTGGCCCAGATCGAGCTGTACACCAAGCCCGGCCAGTATCAGAACCAGGTCTATGTCCTGCCGAAGCATCTCGATGAAAAGGTCGCGCGCCTGCATCTCGACAAGCTCGGCGCCCGGCTCACCGAGCTGTCCAGCGAACAGGCCGCCTATATCGGCGTGACCCCGCAGGGACCGTTCAAGCCGGAGCACTACCGCTATTAACCACAGCTGAAATTACCACTAGATATTGAGGCCGGGCGATTGACTTTCGCCCGGCTTTATTTTTGCGCCGATTGATTCTTCACGCCGATTCGCGCAAGCGCTATGGTGCTGATTCGCGGGTCCGGGGACGAGGGCCGACGCCCGCATCAGGGCGGTCTTGCATTCAGGCGGCGAAGAGGACCAGGACATGCCGGGGGATTACCCGCCTTGCGCGGGACAGGCCGTTTCCGGCGGCCACAACGATTCGGTGACCACGGGTTCCGCTGCCAGAGGCGGAAGCCTCTTATGGCGCACTGGCACCCGCGTCGGAAAATTGTTTGCTTCCTCCGCGCTCGTCGGTCCGCTGCTTGGCACTTCGGCACATGCTGGACCCGCTGCTGCGTCCAAAGCCGGGCTGTCGGTCAGCACCGTCGAGGTCATGCAACTCGCCATGTTTGTCGGCGTCATGGGCGCCGCACTTGTCTCAGCCATTTTCCTGATCCGCGAACGGGCGCGCACCTCGGCGCAGAATGTCGAACTCAGAGCCCGCCTGGCCGACGTCAACGCTGCGCTGCAACGCTCCGAGGCGCTGCTCAACCTGCGCGGCCAGCGTGTCGTCGTATGGGCCTCGGAAAACAAGAAGCCCGAGCTCGTCGGGACATTGCCGGTTGAAAGCGGCGCTCCGGAAGACCGTGCCGCCTTCCTCGCCTTCGGCCGTTGGCTGATGCCGCGCTCGGCGGCGGCGCTCGAAAATGCTGTGGCGGCACTGCGGGAAAAAGCGAAGCCGTTCGATCTCGTCCTTGAATCGCAGGCCGGTGCGCCGCTCGAAGTGCACGGGCGCAAGAGCGCAGCACACGTGGTCGTCCGTTTCGTCTCGCTTTCAGAAACGCAGCGAAGCGAGGCCAGGCTGAAAATCGAGAACCAGCGTCTCGCCGCCGACTATGACACCATGCTCGGCCTTCTCAACGCACTCAGCATGCCAGCATGGCTGCGCACGGCGAACGGGCGGCTGAAATGGGTTAACCGCGCCTATGCCAAAGCGGTCGAGGCGGAAAACGCCGAAGCGGCGGTTCGCGACGCGAAGGAATTCCTGGGTGGCCAGGCGCGCGATGCGATCGCTGCACAGCACAAATTGCATCCCGTCTTCGACCAGGCGCTTTCCACTGTGATCGAAGGCGACCGCCGCATGTTCGCCGTCACCGACTTCGCCGGCGCGGACGGTTCGGCGGGTCTTGCCTGCGACACCAGCGCCATCGAAACCATCCGTAACGAATATGAGCGGACCGTGCGCAGCCACGCCGACACGCTCGATCAGCTCAACACCGCCGTGGCGATTTTCGATACCGACGAAAAGCTGCGGTTTTTCAACCAGGCGTTCCAGAAACTATGGGGTCTCGACAGCGGCTTCCTGCACAGCGCTCCCGACAACGCCTTGTTGCTCGACCGGCTGCGCAGCGAAGGCAAGATCGCCGAACAGCCCGAATGGCGGCGCTGGAAGGAAAGCCTGCTTGGCGCTTATCGCGCGGTCGAGTCGCAGGAACATTGGTGGCATCTGCCGGACGGCAAGACCATCCGCGTCGTCGCCAATCCGCAGCCCAAGGGCGGCGTGACCTGGGTGTTCGAAAACCTGACCGAGAAGATGGACCTCGAAAGCCGCTACCAGACCGCGGTGCGGGTCCAGGGCGAGACGCTCGACAACCTTGCCGAAGGCGTGGCCGTGTTCGGCCCGGACGGCAGGCTAAGATTGTCGAACCCGGCATTTGCAGCACTTTGGGGGCTGGACGCTGATGCCGCCAAGCCCAACGTTCACGTCTCCACGATCCGCGATCTGTGCGACCGGCGCGCCGCCGACAGCCCCTGGCGCGGGTTCGTTGCCGCTATCACCAGTTTCGACGACGAGCGCCGCGACCGCTACGGCCAGACCGAACTGAACAACGGCACCGTGCTGCGCTACGCGATGATCCCGCTGCCCAACGGGCAGGTGATGATGACCTTCGTCGACGTCACCGACAGCGTCAATGTCGAGCGGGCGTTGAAGGACAAGAACGAGGCGCTGGAAAAATCCGACCAGCTCAAGAACGAGTTCGTGCAGCACGTCTCCTACGAATTGCGCTCGCCGCTGACCAACATCATCGGCTTCACCGAGCTTCTTTCGCTGCCGTCGACCGGGCCATTGAGCCAGAAGCAGCGCGAATATGTTGAGCATGTCAGCTCGTCTTCCTCGGTCCTGCTCACCATCGTCAACGACATCCTCGACCTGGCGACCGTGGATGCCGGGATCATGGAGCTCGATATCTCCGAAGTTCACGTCGACCGGACCATCGCTGCCGCTGCCGAGCTTGTTTCCGACCGGCTGGAGGAGCATGCAATCAGGCTCAAGGTCGATGCCGCCACCGCGCCAAAGACGTTCCACGGCGACGAAACCCGCATCCGCCAGATCCTCTACAATCTGCTGAGCAATGCCGCGAACTACGCTCCGGAGGCGAGCACCATCACGCTCGCCTGTCGCTCGCTTGCCGAAGGCGTGGAATTCTCGGTTCACGACGATGGTCCCGGCATGCCGCCGGACCTGCTCGATTCGGTGTTCCGTCGCTTCGAACCGCGCACCAATGGCGGCCGCCGGCGCGGCGCCGGCCTCGGCCTGTCGATCGTCAAGAGCTTTGTCGAGCTGCATGGTGGCAGCGTCCGCATCGAGACCGGCAAGGACATGGGCACCACCGTCATTTGTGCCTTTCCCGACACGCCGTCCGGCATCCGCGCGGCGGCCGAGTAGCGCGCTCGATGGGAGGCATGGTGCTGGAGCGTTTTCTCGCCGACGAGGCTGCGACCGCAAGGCTGGGCGAGGATCTGGCCATGTCGCTGCGCACCGGCGACGTGCTGGCTCTCAGAGGCGATCTCGGCGCCGGCAAGTCGAGTTTGGCGCGGGCGCTGATCAGGGCAATGACCGACGATGCCGGTCTCGACGTGCCGAGCCCGACCTTCACGCTCGTCCAGAGCTATGAAGCGCGCATTCCCGTCCACCATTTCGACCTCTATCGCCTGTCCTCGGCGTCCGAACTGGACGAGCTGGGTTTCGACGAGGCGCTGGCGCAAGGCGCTGCCCTGGTCGAATGGCCGGAACGGGCAGAGGCCTATCTGCCAAACACTTCGGTCCAGATTGAGCTGCTCCATCAGGGCGACGGCCGCCTGGCGAGACTGACGGGACAAGGCGCTGCCTTCGAGCGCGCGGCGCGATCGCTGGCCATGCGCGATTTTCTGGAAAGAGCTGGCTGGGGCGAAGCACAGAGACGATATTTTATCGGCGACGCCTCGGCCCGCTCCTATGAGATCGTCTCGCTGGCCGGCCTGCCGCCGCGCGTGCTGATGAACTCGCCGCGGCTGGTGCTCGGGCCGCCGGTCCGCGACGGCAAGCCCTATGCGGTGATCGCCCACACTGCGCAATCCGTCGCGGCCTTCGTCGCCATCGACCGGGCATTGCGAGCCAGTGGCGTCAGCGCCCCGGAAATCCACGCGCAGGATTTGGACCAGGGCTTTCTTCTCCTCGAGCATCTTGGCTCGGAGGGATTTCTCGGTCAGCGCGGTCAGCCGGTGGCTGAGCGCTACGCAGCGGCGGCCGAACTGCTTGCCATGATGCATGGCAAGACGTGGCCCGACCGCATCGAGGCCGCGCCCGGTGTCGTTCACGATGTACCGCCTTTCGACCGCGACGCGATGATGATCGAAGCTGAATTGCTGGTCGACTGGTATGTGCCAGCCATCACAGGCAGCCCGGCAAGCGATGCCTTGCGCGCCGGCTATGTCAGGGAATGGAATGCGGTCCTCGACCGGCTGGCGGGACGCGAATACACGCTCATGCTGCGCGACTTCCATTCGCCGAACATCATCTGGCGCGGCGAGCTTACCGGCCACGATCGCCTCGGCATCATTGATGTCCAGGACGCGCTGATCGGACCGTCCGCCTATGATCTCGCCTCGCTCGCCATGGATGCGCGCGTTACGCTTTCGCCTGAGATCGAGCGGCGGACGCTCGATGCCTATATCGCTGCGCGCCATAAGGCTGGCGCTTTCAACGAAGACGAATTCGTCGAGACTTATGCGATCATGGCGGCGCAGCGAAATTCGAAGATACTCGGCATTTTCGTCCGGCTCGAAAAGCGCGACGGCAAGCCCTATTATCTAAAACACCTGCCGCGCATTCGCGACTATCTCCGGCGGGCGCTGGCGCATCCCGGGCTGGCCAGCTTGCGGGATTTCTATACCGCCCACGGCCTGTTGGAGGAACGGTCGCTGTGACGACACGCCTCAAAACCGCAATGGTGCTTGCCGCCGGACTGGGAAAGCGCATGCGGCCAATCACCGACACGATGCCGAAGCCGCTGGTCAAGATATCAGGCAAGACATTGCTCGACTGGAGCCTGGACAGCCTGGCTCGCGCCGGCGTCGACAAGGCCCTGGTCAACGTCCATTATTTTCCCGAACAGATCGTCGCCCATGTCGCCTCGCGCCGCGCCCCGCGGGTCGTTATTTCCGACGAAAGCGAAAGACTGCTCGATTCTGCCGGCGGTATCGTCCATGCTTTGCCGGAATTGGGAGGGGCTCCCTTTTACATTGTCAACGCCGACACCTTCTGGATCGACAGCGGCGTGCCCAACCTTGCCCGCCTCGCCCTTGCATGGGACGCGGCGAAAATGGATATTCTGCTGATGCTCGCGGATATCCAGTCAGCAACCGGACACAGCGGCGGCACGGATTTCCTGATGTCGCCGGACGGCGCCTTGCGGCGTTCGAAAGGCGACCCGGCAGGCCTGATCTATGCCGGCGCGGCGATCGTCCATCCCAGGCTTTTCAAGGATGCGCCGGCCGGGCCGCATTCCCTCAACGCCTATTTCGATGCGGCCATCGCTGCCGGTCGCCTGTTCGGCATGGCGATGCATGGCCGTTGGATCACCGTTGGCACGCCCGACGCCATTCCGTTGGCGGAAGCGGCGGTTGCCGCCGCTCTTGCTGAGTCGCCCAGCGCTTTTCCCGAGTCGACCAGCGCCTTCACTGAGTTGAAATGAGCGGCTCCCGCCGCGTTTTCTCGATCCCGCCCGGAGCGCCGTTTCTGCCGACGCTGGCCGAGGCCCTGCTGACAGGGCGGCTTGTCCCCGGTTTCCGCTTCAACGGCGACCCGCTGGCGCTGGCCGACGCCACCATCTATGTGCCGACCCGCCGCGCCGCGCGGGCGCTGCGCGGCGTCGTCGTCGACCGTCTGGGTGGCCGCTCTGCGATCCTGCCGGTCATCCGGCCGCTCGGCGAGTTCGACGAGGACGAAGCTGCATTCGAGGCCGACGCATCGGCCGCGATCGACCTCGCACCGCCGATCGCCGCGATCGAGCGCCTGCTGCTGCTGTCGCCGCTGGTGCGCGCCTGGAAACGCCGCCTGCCAGCGCATGTCGCGGCACTTTTCGACGAAGAGATCGTCGTGCCGGCGTCGGCCGCCGACGCCATCTGGCTGGCGCGCGACCTGGCCCGGCTGATGGACGAGATCGAGACGGAAGGTACGGACTGGACCAAGCTCGCCGATCTGGTGACGGGCAATCTCGCCGGCTGGTGGCAAGTGACGCTCGACTTCCTGAGTATCGTTACCGAAAACTGGCCGAACCTCCTTGAGGAGCGCAATCGCTCCAACCCTGCCGCGCATCGCAATGCGCTGATAAGGCTGGAAGCAGCGCGGCTGAAGCGCAATCCGCCCACCGGGCCGGTGATCGCCGCCGGCTCCACCGGGTCTATTCCCGCCACCGCCGAACTGCTTGCCGTGATCGCCGGCCTGCCCAGCGGCGCCGTCGTGCTGCCCGGCCTCGACCTGATGCTGGATGAGCCGTCGTTCCAGGCGATTGCCGCACCCGGCGCCAGGCCGGCCTTGCTTGGCCACCCGCAATACGGCCTGGCAAAGCTGATCGGCAAGATCGGCGTGCTGCGCGACGATGTCGAGGAGATCGCCGTTGCCGAAAGGCCGCTCGCGCTGCGTGCCGCACTTGTCGGCGAGGCGCTGCGGCCGGCGGAAACCACCGAGCTCTGGGCCGAGACGCGCGCGCGCTTCACGGCGGCCGAGATCACCGAGGCCCTCGCCGGTGTGACGCTTCTCGAAGCCGCCAGCGAACGCGACGAAGCGGTGGCGATCGCCGTCGCGCTCAAACGGGCCGTCGAGCAGCCCGGCCAGCGCGCCGCACTTGTCACCGGCGATCGCGCCCTGGCGCGGCGCGTCTCAGTCGAGCTGCTGCGGTTTGGTGTCGTCGCCGACGATTCGGGCGGCACCCCGCTCACCAACACGCCAGCCGCCGGCCTGCTCAGGCTGGCGCTTCAGGCCGCGTTCCGCCCCGGCGATCCCGTGGCCCTGCTGTCGCTGCTCAAGCACCCGCTGCTTGGCCTCGGCCTGGAACGCACAGGCGTCCGTCATGCGGCGGAGATCGTCGAACTGGTGGCGCTGCGGGGCGGCACCGGCCGCCCCGACATCGCATCGCTGCCGGAACTCTTCGAGGCCCGTCTCACCGGTCTGGGCGATACCCGCCCGCCGTTCTGGTTTTCCCGCCTGACTGTGCGAAATATCGAGCGCGCCCGCGAATTGCTCGTCCGCCTTGCCGCTGCGCTGGCGCCGCTGATCGCTTTTCGCAGTCAAGCCGAAGCCGATCTTGCCGAATTGACCCGAGCCAGCGTCGTCGCGCTCGAAAGCCTCGGCCGCACCGCGGATGGCAGCCTGAGCGAACTCTATGCAGGCGACGCCGGCGAAAAGCTCGCCGAGCTTCTGCGTGGGCTGGTCGCTGCCTCGGCGTCGTTCTCCTTCGCGGCGGCCGAATGGCCCGATGTGATGGAGGCGCTGATCGCGCCCGAAACCGTCAAGCCGGCACAAGGCACCGACAGGAACATCGCCATCTGGGGTGCTCTGGAAGCCCGGTTGCAGAACGTCGACACGCTGGTCATCGGCGGGCTCAATGAGGGCGTGTGGCCGCGCAAGCCGGAAAGCGACCGCTTCATGTCGCGGCTGATGAAGACCGGCATCGATCTCGAGCCGCCCGAACGGCGCATCGGCTTGGCCGCCCATGATTTCCAGATGGCGATGGGGACCAAGAAAGTGGTGCTGGCGCGCTCCGCCCGCTCGGGCGACGCGCCGGCGGTGCCGTCGCGCTGGCTGCAACGCCTCCTGACCTTCATCGGCAAGGACCATGCGGCGGTGCTTCGCCGGCGTGGTGATGAATTCCTGTCCTGGGCCCGTGCGCTCGACGCCGGCGAAAGAAGAGACTTCGCGCCGCGACCGCAGCCGAAGCCGCCGCTGGCTGTGCGGCCTCAGCACTTCTCCGTCACCGAGATCGAGACGCTGCGGCGCGACCCTTATGCGGTCTATGCCAGGCGGATCCTCGGCCTGATGCCGCTCGATCCTGTCATTCGCGATCCGGGCGCTGCCGAACGCGGCACGCTGTTTCACGCCATCCTGCATCTCTTTTCGCGGACAGTGGCCGACCCGCTTGTGCCGGAGGCGCTGGCCGGTCTCATCGCCGCCGGCCGCGCATGCTTTGCCGAGGCGGCCCTTCCTCCCGATGTCGAGGCAGTGTGGTGGCCGCGCTTTGAAAAGCTTGCCGCCGGCATCATCGAATGGGAGCGCGGCCGCGCCTTCGCCGTGACGCGGCGCCACGCGGAGGAACGCGCCGAAAAAACCGGCGTCGGCCAGTCCGGCGTGACGCTGTCCGGCTATGCCGATCGCGTCGACCTCCTGGCCGGCGGCATGGCCGACATCCTCGACTACAAGACCGGCTCCTCGCCGTCCAAGGCGCAGGCCCATACGCTGCTTTCGCCGCAACTGGCGCTTGAGGGCGCGCTGCTCAGGCGCGGCGCTTTCAAGGGGCTTGGCGCGCGCGAGCCGTCGCAGCTGGCCTTCATCAGGCTGAAGCCGAACGGCGAGGTGTTCGAGGAATCCATCCTCGAATACAATCGCAAGCCGCGAACCGCAGCCGATCTTGCCGAGGAGGCCTGGGCGCGTCTCGAAAACCTGCTGATCCACTATGCCGACCCGACGACCGGCTATCTTTCGCGCGCGCTGCCGTTCCGTGAGGGCGAGACCGATGGCGACTACGACCATCTTGCCCGCGTGCTCGAATGGTCTGCCGGCGGCGACGCCGACGACGAGGGAGGGGATGCATGAAGAAGGCCTATCCCATCCCGACCGATACCGCAGCCAGCCAGGCAAGCGCCTCCGACCCACGAAATTCCGCCTGGGTGTCGGCCAATGCCGGATCGGGCAAGACCCATGTGCTGGCCCAGCGCGTGATCCGGCTCTTGCTGCGCGGCACCGACCCATCGAAGATCCTGTGCCTGACCTATACCCGCGCCGCCGCCGCCAACATGTCGAACCGGGTGTTTTCGACATTGTCGGAATGGACGGCGCTTGGCGACGTCGAACTGGCGGCAAGGATAGAGGCGCTGGACGGTCGCCAGCCCGATCGCGAAACGATGCGCCGCGCCCGCCGGCTGTTCGCCGAGGCGCTGGAAACACCGGGCGGGCTGAAGATCCAGACTATCCACGCCTTCTGCGAATCAGTGCTGCACCAGTTTCCGCTGGAGGCCAACATACCGGCCCATTTCGAAATGCTCGATCCGCAGATGGAGGCGTCGCTCTTCGCCGCCGCCCGCCGCGACATGATCTCAGGCACGGCCGGCGGCGATGCGGGACTGGCCGAGGCTTTCGCCACCATTCTGGAACGCGGCGGCGAACACGGGCTCGACGCCTTGCTAGCCGAGATCGTGCGCAAGCGCGACGGTTTGCGCGCCTTCATCAGCGCGGCCGGCGGCGATGGCTTCCGGGCGCTGTTCGACGAGTTTAGGTTTCGCGCCGGCCAGACCGCCGAAGGCCTGGCGGCGTCCGTCTGGCCGCTGCCGGGCTTCCTGCCGGACTATTTCATCACCTTTGCCCGCGCTGCCGAAGCCGCCGATGCCCGCCTCGTGCTGAACAATTTGCTGCCCTACGCCCATCTTGCCTTCTCAGAGGACGATCCGGTTCGCCGGCTGCAATTGCTGGCAAAAGCCTTCCTGCGGGCGGATGGCGAGCCTTATGAGCCGGCAAAGACCTTCAAGAAGGCGTTGCTCGACCGGTTGCCGGATCTTGCCGAGCGCTATCTCTTAGCGGCCGATGCCATCCTCGAAATCTCCGACCGGCTGGCCTTGTTCAGGATGCTGGAGGGCACACGTGCCGCGCTGACCATCGCCGACTGGCTGATCGCCCGCTACGAGCACTTGAAGCGCGCCCGCGGCTTCCTCGACTTCAACGACCTCATCACCCGAACGGTCAATCTTCTGGCGCGGCCCGACGCCGGTCCATGGGTGCAATACAAGCTCGACCAGGGCATCGACCATATCCTGCTGGACGAGGCGCAGGACACCAGTCCCGACCAGTGGGAGGTGGTGAAACGGCTGGCCGAGGAGTTCTTTGCCGGGCTCGGCGCGCGCGACACGGTCCACCGCACGGTCTTTGCCGTCGGCGACGAAAAACAGTCGATCTATTCCTTTCAAGGAGCGGCGCCCGACTCCTTCGCCGACTCAAGGCTGCTGTTTTCCGGGAAGGTGCGCGACGCCAACGCCGCCTTCGCCGACCTCAAGTTGACCTGGTCCTTCCGCTCGACCGACGACGTGCTTGCGGCGGTGGACCGTGTCTTTGCCGACCCGGCCGTGCGGCGCGGCATCAGCCACGATCCCGACCCGCTGAATCACAAGGCGATCCGCGCCGATGCACCGGGCTATGTCGAGGTCTGGCCGTCGATCGGCGCCGATGTCGTCGACGAACCCGACGACTGGACCCAAGCCGTCGACCACGCCCATGCGCCGGCGGTGCGTGTTGCCGAAAACGTAGCGGCAACCATTGCCGGCTGGATCGGCGCTGGCGAGATCATCGAAGGCCGCGGCAAGAAGCTTCGGCCCGGCGACGTGCTGGTGCTGGTGCGCAAGCGCGATCGTTTCGTCCATGCGCTGACGCGCGCACTGAAGCGCCGCGACATACCGGTCGCCGGCGCCGACCGGCTCAGCCTGCCCGGCCATATCGCGGTGAAGGACCTGATCGCGCTCGGCCACTTTCTCGTCCAGCCTGAGGACGATCTGTCGCTCGCCGCCGTGCTGCGCAGCCCGATTTTCGATGTTTCGGAAGAGATGCTTTTCGCGCTAGCCGGCGAGCGGCCGTCCGGTCTCTCGTTAGTCGCTTCGCTGCGTAAGCAAGCCGGCGAAAACACTGCCTTGGCCGCAATCATTGCCCAACTCGACACATGGTCTGATGAGGCCGCCTTCAAGCCGGTGTTCGAATTCTATGCCGGGGCTCTCGCCCGCGACGGCCTGCGCAAGAAGATGATCGCGCGGCTCGGGCCGGAAGCCGGCGATATCCTCGACGAGTTCCTGAGCTTCTGCCTGGCCGAGGAACGGACCGGCCTGCCGGGACTGGAATCCTTCCTGTCGACGCTGGAAAATGCCGGCCCCGAGATCAAGCGTGAAATGGACCAGACCCGCGACGAGGTTCGCGTCATGACCGTGCATGCCGCCAAGGGCCTGGAGGCGCCTGTGGTGTTCCTGGTCGATGGCGGTTCCGCCCCGTTCAGCGACCAGCATCTGCCGCGACTGATGCCGTTCGATGGCTCGGGCGACCATTGGGACGGCAAGGGCTATCTCTGGCGCTCGGCCAGCGATGTCGCCAATGGATTTTCGCGGGCCGCTTCGGTCCGCGCTCGCGAGCTGGCCGACGACGAATACCGCCGGCTGCTCTATGTCGGCATGACCCGCGCCGAGGACCGGCTGATCGTCTGCGGCTATCACGGCAAGCGGGCACCGAACGCCGGCACGTGGCATTCGATCGTCAGTCGCGCGCTGGTCGGCGCCCCCGAAAGCGCTGAGCGGCAACACCCCGCCACCGGCGAGACCGTGCATCGCTTTCACGTGACGAAATTGCCGCCGGTCGCACAGGCAGCCGCCGAAGAAGCGCGGCAGACGCATCAGTTCGAGCCGTTGCCGAAAACCCTGTTCCAGCCCTTGCCGCCCTTCGAGGACCTGCCGCGCCCGCTGTCGCCGTCCGGCGCCTCGGCGCTGATCGACGAGGCCAAGCAAGCGGTGATCGACACCGGCTCGCCGGTGCTGGACGCTGAGAAGGAGCCCGGCTTTGCGGTGATGCGGGGGCTGGCGCTGCACAAATTGCTGCAGATGCTGCCCGGCATTGCCGAGACCGACCGCCGCGATGCCGCGGAACGCTACCTCAAGCGCGCCGGGGCGCAATGGCCAGAAACCGAGCGCGACAAGGCCTTGGCCTCGGTGGCGGCGATCCTTGCCGACAGCCGTTTCGCGCCATTGTTTGCATCATCGTCGCGCGCTGAAGTCGCGGTCATGGGCAGCCTGGAGGTGAAGGGCAAGCTGCGCTCGATCTCCGGCAAGATCGACCGGCTGGCGGTCGCATCAGGCAAGGTCTCGATCGTCGATTACAAGACCAACCGGCCGGCGCCTGCAACCCTGGCGGACGTTCCACCGGCCTATGTCCTGCAGCTCGCGCTCTATCGCGCGCTGCTCCAGCCGCTTTACCCCGAGCATGAGGTCTCGGCGGCGCTGCTGTTCACGGAAGCACCACGCTTGATCGAGCTGCCGCCGGCGGTCATGGACGACGCTCTTGCCCGACTCACGGGAGCGTGACACAACAGTTGCTTGAAGAAGGGCACGATCACCCCCACATTTGGTGCGACAATAACTCTCGAAAGGATTTTCGCATGGCCACCGTCAAGGTCGACAAGAGCAATTTCCAGACCGATGTACTTGATGCCAAGGAGCCGGTCGTGGTCGATTTCTGGGCGGAGTGGTGCGGCCCGTGCAAGATGATCGCCCCGGCGCTGGAAGACATCGCCATTGAACTCGGCAGCAAGGTGAAGATCGCCAAGCTCAACATTGACGAGAATCCCGAGCTCGCGGCGCAGTTCGGCGTGCGCTCGATCCCGACGCTGATGATCTTCAAGGGCGGCGAAATGGCCGACATGAAGGTCGGCGCGGCGCCGAAGACGGCGCTGTCGCACTGGATCAACGGCAATCTCGCCTGATCCGACTGAGAAGTCGCAGACAAGCCCGGCCCTCGCGCCGGGCTTTTTGTTGGCGTCATCTACAGCGCCGCGCGTCCCTTGGACGCGCAAAGGACGCTGTAGCACCTGATCTTGCGCATGACCCAGAAAATCGAATGCGATTTTCTGGGTCATGCGCTGGTCCGCCCTGGCACTCGCCACTTGCCGCCTCATGTTCTTGTCTGGCTTAAAGCAGGAGAACCCCCATGACCGGATCCGCTAAGGCCACCGTGTTCATCGACAACGAACGCGTCATCGTCACCGAATACCGCTTCGCGCCAGGCGACAACACCGGCTGGCACCGTCATGGCCACGATTATGTCATCGTGCCGCTGATGGACGGCAAGCTCAAGCTCCTGACCAAGGACGGCGAATCCTTCGCCGAAATGAAGAAGGGGGCGCCCTATTTCCGCAAGGAGGGCGTGGAGCATGACGTCATCAATGCCAATGAGGGCGAGTATGCCTTCATCGAGATCGAGCTGAAGTAACGCGGGAGCAGGCCCTCGCAACATCGCCGGTTGAGGCAGGACCGTATTGGGAAGAGTCCGCTTGAATGCCACTCACATTGACGCTACATTACGTCAGAAAATGTGTGGATTGAAGGAAGGCTGAGATGGCTCTGGTCCAGTACGCGGACGGTGGGTTCTTTGCCCCAAGAAAAATCGCCGAGGCGCTGCGCACCACCAGCGAGGAAGTGGCCCGGACTGCCGGCCTCGGTCGCGACGCCGTTCAGCGCAAGGAACGCATCCGTTCCGACAGGACGCAGCGCCGCCTGCGCGAGATGGTTGAAATCATCAACAAGGTCGAACCGCGCTTTGGCTCCGCGCTGATGGCGTATGCCTGGTACCGGTCCGAGCCTCTGCCCGGCTTTTCGGGGCAGACGGCCATGCAGCTTGTGCGCGGCGGGCGGGCGGCTGAGGTGCTTGAATATGTCGATGCGATCGATGCCGGCGTTCACGCCTGACACAACTGATGCACTACCGCGGCAAACTGTTTCGGGCGATCAACCCAATCTACGCACGTGAACCGCTCTCGGGGCGCGGCGCCGCATTGTTTGGCGGGCGGTTCAACCCGAAGGGCACGCCGGCGCTTTATACGTCGCTGACCGTCATAACCGCTCTGCGCGAGGCCAACCAGGTCGGCAATCTCCAGCCGACGACGCTCGTTTCCTATGACGCCGAAATCGCAAGTGTTTTCGACAGCCGCGACGAGGCCGCGCTCAAGGATGAAGGGTTGGATGCAACAGCTCTTGCCGACAGCGCGTGGCGGGATCAGATGCAGGCAAGCGGAGAAGCAAGAACGCAGGCTTTGGCGCGCCGATTGATCGCGAAGGGCTATCCAGCCATGCTTGTTCGCAGCTTTGCGGCCGGCGCTGTCGGGACGGATCTCAACCTCGTTCTATGGAAATGGGGTGATGATCCTCCGTGGCGGCTCGCGCTGATCGACGACGAAGGCAGACTGTCGTGAGAAGCGCAATGACTTGGCAATCGCTCCCGCGTTCTGGAGCGTCCAGCTTTCGATAAAACCGCCGAACCGCTCTCTAAGTATCTGTTTTAGGCAATTCCTTAGGGAAAGCGCTACGCGTTTTTCCCGGGAAAGCCGCGATGCAATTTTCCTGGAATGCTGGCCTATTGG
Organism: Mesorhizobium sp. WSM4813; assembly: GCF_055811555.1. Classification (NCBI taxonomy): domain Bacteria; kingdom Pseudomonadati; phylum Pseudomonadota; class Alphaproteobacteria; order Hyphomicrobiales; family Phyllobacteriaceae; genus Mesorhizobium; species Mesorhizobium sp. WSM4813. Next base: position 20,014 of record NZ_JBVVQU010000005.1, on the reverse strand, counting down.
TACGGAGGTCCGGCAGAATAGATCAGGTCGGCGGCGTGCCGTTTTCGGCCAGCACCGCGCCGGCCAGATAGAGCGAGCCGCTGATCAGGATGCGCGGCGGCGGTCCGTCCCATGTGTCGCGCAGCAGCATCAGCGCATTGGCGACGGAGCTCACCGGTTCGGCCGACAGGCCGGCCTCGACGGCGCGGATCGCCAGTTCGTCATTCGGCACACTGGCCTCGCTGAGGCTCACCGGTACCGTGTAGACATGCCGCACCAGGCCCTTGAAGGCTCGGAAATAGCCGCTCTGGTCCTTGGTGTTGATCATGCCGGAAATCAGGAACAGCGGCCGCGGGTTCTTTTCCTCCTGCTCGGCAAGTGCTTCGGCGACGACCACACCGGCGCCCGGATTGTGGCCGCCGTCGAGCCAGATGTCGGCGCCCTTTGGCGCCAGTTCCGTCAGTCTGCCTTGCGGCAATTTCTGCATCCGCCCCGGCCAGGTGACATTGGCCATCGCCTGGTCGGCGACGCGATGGCTGATCTCGAAGCCCGCCGCCTTGGCTGCCGCAATCGCCGCCGCCGCATTGGCGAACTGATGGCGCCCTGGCAGCCGCGGCGGCGACAGGTCCATCAATCCGTCTTCGTCCTGATAGACCATGCGGCCGTTTTCCTCGAAGGCGAGGAAATCCTGGCCGTAGACGAAGGCGGGACAGTCGAGCCGCTCGGCGGTCTCGATAAGCACCTGCAGCGCCGTCTCGCTTTCCTGCGCGCCGATGACCACCGGACAACCGCTTTTGATGATGCCGGCCTTTTCGGCGGCGATCAGTTCGACACGGTCGCCGAGAAAGGATTCGTGGTCGAGCGAGACCGGCATGATCACCGACACCGCCGGCTCGGTGATGACATTGGTGGCGTCGAAGCGGCCGCCGAGGCCGACCTCGATGATGACGGCATCTGCCGGATGTTCGGAAAACAGCAGGAAGGTGACGGCGGTGAGGATTTCGAAGACGGTGATCTTCTGGCCCTCATTGGCCTTGGCGACGCGGGCGATGGCGTCGGCGAACACCTTGTCCTCGACCAGCCTGCCGCCGCCATCGGCGGCCAGCCGGTAGCGCTCATGCCAGTGCACCAGATGCGGCGATGTGTGGACATGGACGCGGTGGCCGGCCGCTTCGAGTAGCGCCCGCGAAAACGCGGCGCAGGAGCCCTTGCCGTTGGTGCCGGCGATGTGGATGACCGGGGGCAGATGCTCTTGCGGATTGCCCAGCCGCTCCAGCAGCCGCGAAATGCGGTCGAGCGAAAGATCGAAGCCCTTCGGATGAAGCGACATCAGGCTTTCGATTTCGCGGTCGGCGGCAAGCGTGGTCATGGGAGAATCCTAGCGCATGACCCCGAAAATCGAAAATCGATTTTCGGAAAGGATCATGCGCGAAATCAACATGCTACAGCGCCACAGATGGCGCGCAATCGCGGTTCGCGACGACGGATGTCGCGTCAGGCTTGCGGGCGTGCTTCCGCCGGGAGCGCCACCGGCGGCAGGATTTCCGGCTCCAGCGGCTTTTCTTCTTCCGGCAGCTTGAGCAGCATCTTCAGCAGCCGAGCGATCGTCTGGCGCATCTCCAGCCGCGACACCACCATGTCGACCATGCCGTGCTCCATCAGATACTCGGAGCGCTGGAAGCCGTCGGGCAGCTTTTCCCTGATGGTCTGCTCGATGACGCGCGGCCCGGCAAAGCCGATCAGCGCGCCGGGCTCGGCGATATGCACGTCGCCCAGCATGGCATAGGAGGCAGTGACGCCGCCGGTGGTCGGGTTGGTCAGGACGACGATATAGGGAAGGCCGGCTTCCTTCAGCCGATCGACGCCGATCGTGGTTCTCGGCAATTGCATGAGCGACAGGATGCCTTCCTGCATGCGGGCGCCGCCGGAGGCCGCGAACAGGATCAGCGGCCGCTTGCGTTGCACTGCGACCTCGAAGCCACGAACGATGGCGTCGCCTGCGGCCATGCCGAGCGAGCCGCCCATGAAGGCGAAGTCCTGCACGGTCACCACCACCGGCAGGCCTTCGACGGTGCCCAGTGCATTGATGATCGCGTCCTCCAGCCCGGTCTTGGCCTTGGCGTCCTTCAGCCGGTCGGTGTAGCGCTTCTCGTCGCGGAATTTCAGCGGATCCTGCACCACCTTGGGGTTTTCGAGCATCTCGTACTTCCCGTCGTCCATGAAGAATCTCAGCCGCTCCTTGGCCGAGATCTTCATGTGATGGCCGGAGGACGGGATGACGAACTGGTTCTGCTCCAGGTCCTTGTGGAAGACCATCTCGCCGGTCTCGGGATCCTTGATCCAGAGGTTCTCAGGCATGTCGGTGCGCCGGCCGAGCATCGAATTGATCTTCGGGCGAACGTAGTTGGTGATCCAGTTCATCGCTTCGGCTCCTGTCCTGACGAAGAATTAGACCATGATCCCGAAAAGTGGAAACCGGTTTCGCTGGAGATCATGGTCAACCAGAAGATCAAGACTATTCGGCGGCAGCAAGGCGAGCCGCACGCACGCCTTGCGAAAGCCCACTGACCAGCGTGGCGACCGCCTCGGCCGGGTCGGCGGTCTTTTCGCCCTTCGGCCCCAGAACATTGGCGACCGCATTGACGATCGCGGTGCCGACGACGACGCCATCGGCATTGGCGCCGATTACGCGCGCCTGCTCGGCGGTCTTGACGCCGAAGCCGACGCAGACCGGCAGGTCGGTATGGCCCTTGATGCGCCTGACCGCCGCCGCCACCTTGCCGGTGTCGGCAAGCGCCGAGCCGGTGATGCCGGTCATCGACACGTAGTAGACGAAGCCGGAGGTGTTCTGCAGAACTTTGGGCAGGCGCTTGTCGTCGGTGGTCGGCGTCGCCAGCCGGATGAAATTGATGCCGGCCTTCAGCGCCGGAATGCACAATTCCTCATCCATTTCCGGCGGCAGATCGACGACGATCAGCCCGTCTATGCCGCTGGCCAGCGCGTCGCTCAGGAAGCGGTCGACGCCGTGGATGTAGATCGGATTGTAGTAGCCCATCAAAACGATGGGTGTTTCATTGTCGCCAGCGCGGAATTCCGACGCCATCTTCAGCGTCTTGACCAGCGTCTGGCCGCCTTTCAGCGCGCGCAGGCCGGCCGCCTGGATCGCCGGGCCGTCGGCCATCGGGTCGGAAAACGGCATGCCCATTTCGATGATGTCGGCGCCTGCCTTGGGCAGCGCCTTCATGATCGACAAAGCGGTGTCGTAGTCGGGGTCGCCGCTCATGAAATAGGTGACAAGCGCCGGGCGGCCTTCGGCCTTCAGCTTAGCCATGCGGCGGTCGATGCGGGTGGTCATGATCAGATCTCCATGCCCAGCATATTGGCCACCGTATGCACATCCTTGTCGCCGCGGCCGGACAGGTTGACGATGACGATCTGGTCCTTGTCCATGGCGGGCACGATCTTCACCGCATGCGCAATGGCATGGGCGGATTCGAGCGCCGGAATGATGCCTTCGACGCGTGTCGTCAGCTGGAACGCCTCCAGCGCCTCGTCATCGAGAACAGGCACATAGTCGACGCGGCCGGAGTCGCGCAGCCAGGAATGCTCCGGCCCGACGCCCGGATAATCGAGGCCGGCCGAAATCGAATGCCCGTCCATGATCTGCCCGTCGGCGTTCTGCAGGAGATAGGTGCGGTTGCCGTGCAGCACGCCGGGCGCGCCGGCACTCATCGAGGCGCAATGCTCGGTGCCATCCAGGCCGCGGCCACCGGCCTCGATGCCGATGATCTTTACGCTGCGGTCGTCGAGGAAAGGATGGAACAGGCCGATGGCGTTCGAGCCGCCGCCGACAGCGGCGATGATCGTGTCCGGCAGCCGGCCTTCCTGCTCGAGGATCTGTGCGCGCGCCTCGGTGCCGATCACCGACTGGAAGTCGCGCACCAGCTCCGGATAGGGGTGCGGGCCGGCGGCGGTGCCGATCAGGTAATAGGTGTCCTCGACATTGGTCACCCAATCCCGAAGAGCTTCGTTCATGGCGTCCTTGAGCGTACCGTGGCCGGCGGTCACTGGCCGCACCTCGGCACCGAGCAGCTTCATCCGGAAGACGTTCGGGCTTTGTCGGGCGACGTCGGTGGCGCCCATATAGACCACACACGGAAAACCGAAACGCGCCGCCACTGTTGCCGAAGCGACGCCGTGCTGGCCGGCGCCGGTCTCGGCGATGATGCGCTTCTTGCCCATGCGCTTGGCCAGCAGGATCTGTCCGAGGCAATTGTTGATCTTGTGCGAGCCGGTGTGGTTCAAATCCTCGCGCTTGAAATAGACCTTTGCGCCGCCCCCAAGACCCTTCGCCGAGGAAACCTCGCGAAGATGCCGGGTCAGGCCTTCGGCGAAATAAAGCTTCGACGGCCGCCCGGCATAGTGGGTCGAAAGATCAGTCAGTTCGGCCTTGAAATCCGGATCGTCCTTGACATCATTCCAGTGCCGCTCGAGGTCGAGGATCAGCGGCATCAACGTTTCGGCAACGAAACGACCGCCGAAGATGCCGAACATGCCCTGCTCGTCGGGTCCGGTGCGGAAGGAATTGGGTATCGCCGGCTTGTTCATCGCCGATCTCCTAGCTTGTGGTTTGGAGCATGTCCTTGTCGGAAAACCGGTTTCCACTTTTCCGGGACATACTCCGGGTTCTATCCTTCAGGCGGCGCGGGTATCCCGCGCGGCTCTGACGGCCCGGAAAAACTGTTCGATCAGCGCCGGATCCTTGACGCCCGGCGCACTTTCCACACCCGAGGAAATGTCTAATCCGGGCGGGTTGGCAAGCCGAAGGGCATCGCCGATATTGGCGGCGTTGAGCCCACCGGAAAGCATGTAATCGACGCCTGCGTCAAGGCCGGCCAGAACGCGCCAGTCGAAGGCAATGCCGTTGCCGCCCGGCAGTTCCGAACCTTTCGGCGGCTTGGCGTCGAACAGGAAACGGTCGGCTATGCCGACGAAGGGTATTATCCGCTCCAGGTCGGCAGCCTCGCTGACCGGCAGCGCCTTCATCACCGGCAGGCCATAGCGGGCCTTGAGCTGCGCCACCCGCTCCGGCGTTTCCGAGCCATGCAGCTGCAGCATGTCAGGCTGCATTTTCTCGACGATTTCATCCAGGAACGCGTCACCGGCGTCGACCGTCACGGCAACCGCTTTGGCCTTGCCGACTGCCGCTTCGCGCAAGCGGCCGGCTTCCGCCGGCTCGACATAGCGCGGGCTTTTGGCGAAGAAAATGAAGCCGACATGGCTGGCGCCGCCGGCCAATGCCGCGGCCAACGCCTTGTCGGTCTTCAATCCGCATATCTTGATGTCGAGCGCCATGGCGCGGAATTGGCACGAAACGGCAAAAGAGTCGAGAAAAAGCATCCTGTTTGCCGCCAGCGCGGAACGCGCTACCTTCCTAAGACAAGAGAGCGGAACGCGCTACCTTACTTCAGATAGTAGAGGCGGGAGCAAACAAGCATGGCAGACGAGACCGTCGCCCAACTCAGGCAGAAGATCGCGCAGGCCCGCGAGGTCATCGCTCATCTGATGGACAAGGCCGCCTTCAATGGCGCCGAGGCACACCGCGCGCTCGACTATTTCAGCAACGATGCCTTCGAGAAGAATTTCTTGCCATGGCCGCGCCATACCGACGAGGGCTTGCGTCCTGAAGAGCTCAACGCTGCCAACGACGATTGATCCGACGATCTACTCGAACATGATCGCTTGCAGCGCGCCGCCATTGCGCTTGAGCCAATCCTTGCAGCGCTCGGTGTCCGGGCAGAGCTGCTCGCACAATTTCCAGAATTTCGGGCCGTGGTTCATCTCCTTGAGATGCGCCACCTCATGCGCGACGAGGTAGTTTATGACCGGTCGCGGCGCCATCATGATGCGCCAGGAGAAGGACAGGTTGCCGTCCGACGTGCATGATCCCCAGCGGCTCGACGTGTCCTTGAAGCGGACTGCCTTGGCGCGCTTGCCGACCGCCCCGGTATGCTTGACCACCAGCGCCTCGATCTCGCGCTTGGCTTCGCGCTTGAGAAAATCGGCGACGCGGCGCGGCAGGTGCACGCGATCGCCATGCACGATCATCAGCGGACCGCGTTCGTCGCGCGACAGCGTGACGGTCCCGCGTTTCGAAGGCTCATGAACGATGCGATGCGGCACGCCGCGCACCGGTATCTTGATGCCCGGCCGCACCTGAGGCCGGTTGGGCACCTTGGCCAGCCGCTGCTCCAGCCAGTCCTGGTGGCGGTCGAGGAATTTTTCCACCTCCCCCCGCCGCAGGCCCGGCGGCACGGTGATGCGCAGACCACGGCCGCCGGAATCGATGCGCAGCGTCAGCCGCCGTGCCCGGTCACTCTCGACGATCTTGAGCGGCAGCGTGCGGCCGGCAACACAATGCTCCCGCTCCACGACGGGGGTGGGCCTGGGTTTGGTCAGGTTGCGGAAGAAGCCGAATGACATGGCGGGACGATACGTGATTCGAGGAAAACGAATAGAACAAAAAAGAAACGGCGCCGCTGACGCGACGCCGTGTTTGATTATTTATCGGGGCAAGTGCGTTACTCGTCCAATAGGCCTGGCGTCGATTTGCCACCGTTGCCAGTCCCCGTCGAGCCGGTCGATCCACCGGTCGAGGGGCCGCCAGTTGTAGGAGATGTCGGCTTGTTGCGGTTGGCCATGAAGCGATCGAACTCTTCCTGGTCCTTGGCGCGACGCAATTCCCTGGCATATTCGTCGAACTCGCTCAGCATCTCGTCGAGCTTGCGGCGCTCTTCATTGAGCCGCTCGAGTTCCTTTTCGCGCCAATCGTCAAAAGCCACGTTGCCGGTGCGGGCGGAGCCGTGGCCCCAGCGCGCCGCTCTGTCGGAACCGCGGCGGCAGCCGGCGAAGATGCCGTCGGTGGCTCGGTTGACGTCGCGCTTGAAGCCGTCAAGCCGGTCGCCCCAGATAATGTAGGCGAGCATGGCGAGGCCGAGCGGCCAGAACACCATGAAGCCGATCACCATCAGAGCGATGGTCGCCGGCGTCCAGGCCGGACGGATCAATGCAGATGTGTTCATTTTCTCCCAATCCTTCAGTTGGAGACAGCCAATCCCGGCTGCGTGGAATCGAAATGGGATGGAAAAAACGGCGATTCAAGACAGCGCCGGCCAAAACCGGACAAGCATTTGAAATGCTTATCGCTTTTTGAGCGTTTCAAGGAAAAGAACGACCAGGCCCGCAATCAGCCCCCAGAACGCCGCGCCAACGCCGAAAAGCGTCAGCCCCGAGGCGGTGACGGCAAAGGTGACGGTGGCGGCCATGCGTTCGCCGTCTTCCTTCAAGGCGATCGACAGCGCGTTGGCGAGCGGCGCCATCAGCGCCAGTCCGGCCACCAGCACAATTAGGCTCTGCGGCAGCACGGCGAAGATCGCCACCAGCGAGGCGCCGAAAATGGCGAAGACGAGATAGGCAAGCGCGTAGAAGGGACCGGTCTTCCAGCGCTCGCCCGGATCGGGATGCACATCGGGGCCGGTGCAGATCGCCGCCGAGATCGCCGCCAGATTGGTGGTCGAGGCCCCGAATGGCGCCGACAGCAGCGAAAGCAGGCCGGTGACGCCGATCAGCGGGCCAGGTTGCGGGTGATAGCCCGCGGCCCTCAGCACGGCGAGGCCGGACAGGTTCTGCGAGGCCATGGTGACGAGATAAAGCGGCAGCGCCAGGCCGATTATCGCGGTGACGGTGAACTGCGGCGCAATCAGCGTCAATGTCGAAAGTTCCGGGGTCGGCAGGCCACCGACCCGGCCGGTGAGGAAGGCGGCAGCGCCGCCGCCGACCAGCACCGCCAGCACCGAGAGCGCCGGATTGAACAGGCGGATGACAAAGAAGGCGGCGACCAGCGGCGGGATCAGCCACGGGTCGAGCGGAATGGCCTTCACCGCATTGATGGCGAAGGTGACGACGATGCCGGCCAGCATCCCCGACGCGACCGAGGCCGGTATCCTGGCGATCAGCTTGGTCAAAGGCCCGAACAGGCCGGTGGCAATCAGCAAAATCCCGGTGACGATGAAGGCGCCGACGGCCTCGCCGATCGAAAAGCCGCTCGATGCCGCGATCAGCGCCACCCCCGGCGTCGACCATGCGGCGATGACCGGCATCCTGGTGCGCCATGACAGCCACAGGCTCTCGATCGCCATGGCGAGGCAGATCGCCGTCACCCAGCTCGCGGTTTCGACCTGCGTCGCGCCGACCGCCTTAGCGGCGGCGATGACGATGGCCAGCGTGCCGCCGAAGCCGATAATCGCTGCGACGAAGGCAGATACCGGAATGGAAATGCGCATGTCCCTAGCCTGCCTGCCGCACCATGGCGTCGACCGCCCGCACCAGCATGTCGAGATCCTGAGGCCGCGACAGACGGTGGTCGCCGTCGGGGATCAGCGACAGCGTGACGTCGTCGGCCGGCAGCAGGCCGACCAGTTTCAGCGCATGGCTCGGCGGCACGTCGGCATCGGCCAGCCCTTGCAATATGTGGACGGGGCAATGGGTGTCGATCGGCCCGTTCATTGTCAAATTGTTGCGACCGTCCTCGATCAGCGCTCGGGTGTAGATGTAAGGCTCGGCCGAATAGTCCGACCGCTCCGCGAAAAAACCCTTCTTGGCAAGATCGCGCTTCTGCGCTTTGGTCAGCGCCGGCTCGACCAGCTCTGCGGTGAAATCCGGCGCCGGCGCCAGCAGCACCAGGCCGGCGATAGGGTTGTGGCCTTCCTTGTGCAATTCCTGGCGCAATTCCTGGACCATGCGCAGCGCGATCCATGCGCCCATCGACGAGCCGACCAGGATTTGCCTGCCCTGCGTGAAATGATTGAAGACGGCGAGGCTTTGCGAAAGCCAGTTCGAGATGGTGCCGTCGGCAAAGGCGCCACCCGATTCGCCATGACCGGAATAGTCGTGGCGCAGGAAAGCCCGGCCTTGCCCGCTCGCCCATTCCGCCAGCTTCTCGGCTTTGGTGCCCAGCATGTCCGACTTGTAGCCGCCGAGCCAGACGATGCCTGGCGCGGCACCCGCAGCGCGCCTGACAGCGATGCTGGTTCCGTCGACGTCGAGAAAAACCGGTGCGGTCATGGCTCACTCCTCACGCAGGTCTTTTGACACAGCTGGCGGTTCAACGAAAAGTGCTCGGCAACTTTCTTCGTTTGGTACAGGACTGAAGTCAGGGAACAGGTGATTTCCTGTGAACGCTGTGCTATTGACTCCGGCCGCGCGCTCACCACATTGGCGCGTTCGCAATCTGAACTGAAATCCCCGAACGAAACGGCTCAAGGAGACCACGACCATTCGCAGACCTTTCAAAGCAACGGCGCCCACCAAGGAGGGCCCGCGCTCCAACCGTGACATCCGGGTTCCCCGAGTCCAACTTATCGACGCCGAAGGCCACAACCATGGCGATGTTTCCATCAACGACGCATTGCTGCTCGCCGAAGAGGCTGGGCTCGATCTGGTCGAGATATCGCCCAACGCAGTGCCGCCCGTCGTAAAAATTCTCGATCTCGGCAAGCTGAAATACGCCAACCAGAAGAAGGCGGCCGAGGCGCGCAAGAACCAGAAGGTCATCGAGATCAAGGAGATCAAGATGCGCCCGAACATCGACAGCCATGATTACGAGACCAAGATGAAAGCGGTCCGGCGGTTTTTCGAGGAAGGTGACAAGGTCAAGCTGACATTGCGCTTTCGCGGCCGCGAGATGGCGCATATGGAACTCGGCATGCAGCTTCTGAATAAAGTTCGCGAGGAAGTGGCGCCCATCGCCAAGGTCGAAGCCGAACCGAAGCTCGAAGGCCGCCAGATGATGATGGTGCTGGCGCCCCGCTAAAGCGATCCCGTCCAAAGCAAAGGCCGCTTCGGCGGCCTTTTGTTTGTTTTTGCCTTCGCCATGATTTCTCCGCAAGTTGCATCGACAAGGATTCCGGTTGCCGGTCCTCGCGGCGAAAGGATTGTCCCATGGCCGCTGCGGCACGTTCTCCGATTGAAAGGTCGTTCGACGAAATGGGCCGCTATCAGCGGCGCCGGCGCGTCCTGCTGGCGCTGCTGATCGGTGCTTTTTGCGCTTTGCTGATCTTCGGCGGCTCCACGCACGATGAACTAGGCCACGAACGCATAGAGGGGCAGTACGGGATCGCCCTGATACTGATCGGGATCGGCGGCCGGCTCTGGTCGATCCTCTATATCGGCGGCCGCAAGTCGGCCGAAGTGGTTGCTACCGGCCCATATTCGGTGATGCGCAACCCGCTGTATTTTTTCTCCACCGTAGCGGCCGCCGGCATCGGCGCCCAGACCGGCAGCGTGATCGTCTCGGTGGCGTCGGCGGTTTTGTGCGCGGCCGCGTTCTACATCGTTACGCTGCGCGAGGAACGGCATTTGACGACCGTGCTCGGGGCGCCGTACAAGGACTACATCGCACGGGTGCCGCGGTTTTTTCCCAATCCCCGGCTTTATCGCGATCAGGCCCAGGTCACCTTCACACCGCGCATCTTCAATCACACGCTGCGCGATGGCCTGATGTTCCTGGCTTCCATACCGTTTTTCGAACTCATCGAGTCCGGACAGGAAAGCGGTGTAATTCCCGTCCTCTTCTGGCTGTATTAGCTGCGGATGCCCGGCAAAAGAGGCGACATGCATTAAATACACCTGAATCATCCTGCAAAGGCGTCCCGGCGATCGGCGGGGGCGCCTGTTTCCTTGGCCAGGCGCTGCGATCGCTGGCGAAACTCCTCGACGATCGGATTCCCGACATGCTTAACGAAGTTAAATCGGCGCGGGCCGAACAAGCGCAGGCCAGGCGTGCGCTGGGCAGATATCAGCACGCACGCAGGATGGTGCTTGCCGCCCTCGTGGTCGTCATGTTCGCGGCGCTGCTGTTTGGCCAATCTGCTTTTCCTCCCGAAAGCGTGCCGCACGAAACGATCGAAATGGTCGGCGTACTGCTGATCTTTCTTGGCATTGTCGGGCGCTTGTGGTCGACGCTCTATATCGGCGGACGCAAATCCTCAGAGGTGGTTACCGGCGGACCCTATTCGATCACCCGCAATCCGCTCTATGTCTTCTCCTCGATAGCTGCCGCCGGCGTCGGCGCGCAGATGGGCTCGATCACTGCGGCGATCGGCTTCGCGGTGATTTGCGCTGCCGCCTTTCATGTCGTCATCCTGCGCGAAGAGAAGTTCCTGAAAGAGGCCTTCGGTACTCCATTCCAGGTCTATATGGCACGGGTGCCGCGCTTCTTCCCGAAGCTTTCGCTGTATCAGGAAGGCGACACCGGCAGCTTCAAGCCGCGCCTGCTGCGGACGACGCTGCTGGACGGACTGGTGTTCCTCGTTGCCATGCCGTTTTTCGAATCGATCGACGGCGCCCAATTATCAGGCATACTGCCGGTGCTGTTTCGTTTCCCATAGGCACAGGTGTTGCTAAGCACTGGGTGTTGCGCGCCGGCCCGCTTTGACGTATAGCACCGCCGTTCCCAAAAACCGCCCGGCAGGGCATGCCGTGGCGGTTTCATTTGCTTTTCGGGCTTTGGTCGGCCTGAAGCGAACAAAAAGCGCGATGATGCGCACATAAACGGAGTAGCAAAATGCCCAAGATGAAGACCAAGTCAGCCGCCAAGAAGCGGTTCAAGATCACAGGTACGGGTAAAGTCCTGTCGGCTGCGGCCGGCAAGCGTCACGGCATGATCAAGCGTTCCAACAAGTTCATTCGAAATGCCCGCGGCACGATGGTTCTGGCTGAACCGGATGGCAAGAAGGTCATCAAGAATTTTCTGCCGAACGGCCTCTAAGGCATTCGGTCTGGACACGCATTTGTTTTACGCAATTCCGAACGGAAAACCGCTAGACACTTTTCCTGGAATTGCTTTTAAGGAGATCATGACATGGCACGCGTAAAAAGAGGCGTCACCTCGCACGCCAAGCACAAGAAGGTCCTGAAAGCCGCCAAGGGCTTTTATGGCCGCCGCAAGAACACCATCCGCATCGCCAAGCAGGCGGTGGAAAAGTCGCTGCAGTATGCCTACCGCGACCGCAAGAACCGCAAGCGTTCGTTCCGCGCTCTGTGGATCCAGCGCATCAATGCCGCGACCCACGAGCATGGCCTGACCTATGGCCGCTTCATCGACGGTCTCAACAAGGCCGGCATCGAGATCGATCGCAAGATCCTGTCGGACATGGCCATCCACGAGCCGCAGGCATTTGCCGCACTTGTGGCCAAGGCCAAGGTCGCGCTCGAATACCTCAAGAACACCACGCCGAACGCTTTTGAAAGCGCTGTCGCCTAAGCCAGCGCTTCCCAAGCATTCGCAATTCTGATTTTGGGGAACCCGCGCTGGCACGGCTGGCGCGGGTTTTCTTTGCTTCCAATCGGGCCTGAAACATGAGTGACATGGAAACTCTCGAAAATTCCCTGATGACCGACATTGCGTCGGCGGCCGACGAGCAGGCGATCGAAGCCGTGCGTGTTTCAGCGCTCGGCAAGAAGGGCTCGGTCTCAGAAATGCTGAAGACGCTCGGCTCGATGAGCGCAGAAGAGCGCCAGATAAAGGGCCCGGTGATCAACGGCCTCAAGAACCGCATCACCGAGGCGCTTACCGCTCGCCGCGCCGAGCTGAAGGACGTGGCGATCGCGGCACGGCTCGCGGCGGAAAAGGTCGACGTCACATTGCCGGTGCGGCAATCGCCGGCCGAGCGTGGCCGCATCCATCCGATCAGCCAGGTCAGCGACGAGATTGCCGCGATCTTCGGCGACCTCGGCTTTGCCATCGCCGAAGGTCCCGATATCGAGACCGATTACTACAATTTCACCGCGCTGAATTTCCCGGAAGGCCATCCGGCGCGCGAGATGCACGACACCTTCTTCTTCCAGCCGGACGAGAACGGCGAGCGCAAGCTTTTGCGCACCCACACCTCGCCGGTGCAGATCCGCACCATGGAGACGCAGAAGCCGCCGATCCGCATCGTCATTCCCGGAAAAACCTACCGGCAAGATTCCGATGCCACGCATTCGCCGATGTTCCATCAGGTCGAGGGGCTGGTGATCGACAAGTCGGCCAACGTCGCCAACATGAAGTGGGTGCTGGAGGAGTTCTGCAAGGCCTTCTTCGAGGTGCCGCAGGTCAAGATGCGCTTCCGGCCGAGCTTCTTCCCGTTCACCGAACCCAGCATGGAGGTCGACATCCAGTGCGACCGTTCGCGGCCGGGCGAGGTGCGCTTCGGCGAAGGCTCCGACTGGATGGAGATTCTCGGCTGCGGCATGGTCCACCCCAATGTGCTGAGATATGGCGGGCTCGATCCCGACGAGTATCAGGGCTTTGCCTGGGGCATGGGCATCGACCGCATCGCCATGCTGAAATACGGCATGCCGGACCTGCGCGCCTTCTTCGACGCCGATGTGCGCTGGCTGTCGCATTACGGCTTCCGGCCGCTCGACATGCCGACGCTGTTCGGGGGCTTAAGCGCATGACAGCGGCCCATACCGGCGGCTGCCGCTGCGGCGCCGTGCGGTTCGAGGCTTCGGCCGAACCGCATCATGTCAGCTACTGCCATTGCGGCGATTGCCGGCGGGCCAGCGGCGCGCCGGTGTCGGCTTTCGTCGGGTTCATGACTGAACAGGTCGCCTTCACGGGCAAGGCGCTGAAGATGTTCGAGAATGGCCCGGTGACGCGCTCCTTTTGCGGCATCTGCGGCTCGCCGATCGCCTATGTCGACGAGCGGCTGGCCGATCACATCTATTTCATGCTCGGCGCCATGGACATGCCGGCCTATTTCAGGCCGACCCGCCATGCCCATGTGCGCGAGCAACTGCCCTTCCTGCACATGCCGGACGACTTGCCACGCCATTTGAAGACCAGCGTGCCCAGACCATCAGACGGAACACAGTCATGAAACTCACCCTCTCCTGGCTCAAGGATCACCTCGAGACCGATGCCTCGCTGGCCGAGATCGTCGAGCGGCTGACCTCGATCGGCCTCGAAGTCGAGCATGTCGACGACAGGGCGAGCCTGAAGCCCTTCGTCATCGCCAAGGTGCTGACGGCGGAGCAGCATCCTGATGCCGATCGGCTGCGCGTGCTGACGGTCGATACCGGCGACGGCGAGCCACCGGTGCAGGTCGTCTGCGGTGCGCCCAATGCCCGCGCGGGCTTGATCGGCGCCTTTGCAGCACCTGGCACCTATATTCCCGGCATCGACGTGACGCTAACGGTCGGCAAGATCAGGGGCGTCGAAAGCCACGGCATGATGTGCTCCGAGCGCGAGCTGGAATTGTCCGACGAGCATGACGGCATCATCGATCTGCCGGAGGATGCGCCGGTCGGCACCAGCTTCGCCGCCTATGCACATCTCGACGACCCGTTGATCGAGATCAACCTGACGCCGAACCGGCCGGATGCGACCAGCGTCTATGGCATCGCCCGCGATCTGGCGGCGAGTGGGCTCGGCCGCCTCGTCGGCGGGGCGATCATGCCGCATGCCGGCAGCGGCATGTGCCCGGTGAAGGTGACGATCGAGGCGCCGGAGCTCTGCCCCGGTTTTGCGCTGCGCCTGGTGCGCGGCGTGAAAAACGGCCCGTCGCCGAAATGGCTGCAGCAAAGGCTGATCGCCATTGGGCTCCGGCCGATCAGCGCGCTGGTCGACATCACCAATTACGTGACCTTCGACCGCGGCCGGCCGCTGCATGTGTTCGACGCGAGGAAGGTCGCTGGCAATCTCACCGTGCGGCGCGCGCGGAACAATGAAAAGGTGCTGGCGCTCGACGGCCGCGAATACACGCTGACGCCTGACATGTGCGTCATCGCGGACGAGGACGGCGTCGAATCGATCGCGGGCATCATGGGCGGCGAGCATTCGGGCTGCGACGAGAACACGTCAGACGTGCTGATCGAATCCGCACTTTGGGATCCGATGACCACGGCCCGCACCGGCCGAACGCTCGGCATCATCAGCGATGCGCGTTACCGGTTCGAGCGCGGCGTCGACCCGGAATTCATGGTGCCCGGCGTGGAGCTGGCGACCAAGCTGGTGCTGGATTTGTGCGGTGGTACGCCGACGGGAATCGAGGTGGCCGGCTATGCCGGCCATGTCGAGAAGATCGTTTCCTTCCCGCTGTCGGAAGTGAAGCGGCTGACCGGCATCGAGGTGCCCAGGAACGAGAGTCTCGCCATCCTTTCGCGCCTCGGCTTCAAGCCGGAAGGCGCGGGCGATGTCGTCGATGTAGCGGTGCCGTCCTGGCGGCCGGATGTCGACGGCAAGGCCGATCTGGTCGAGGAAGTTATGCGCATCCATGGCGTCGACAATATCGCCCCGCAGCCGCTCGGCGCGCATGATGCCGTCAATGCCAAGATCCTGACTGTGCTGCAGGTCCGCACCCGCGCCGCCAAGCGGGCGCTGGCCGTGCGCGGCATGATGGAGGCCGTCACCTGGTCGTTCATTCCGGCAAAGCATGCCGAACTGTTTGGCGGCGGCCAGACCGCGCTCAAGCTCGCCAATCCGATCGCCGCCGACATGTCCGACATGCGGCCGTCGCTGCTGCCCGGCCTGATCGCCGCCGCGCAGCGCAATGCCGACAAAGGCATCGGCGATGTCGCGCTGTTCGAAGTGTCGGGCACCTATGAGGGCGATGCGGCCGACCAGCAGCGGCGCGTCGCCGCCGGCGTGCGGCGCGGCACGGCCAAGCTCGAAGGCTCCGGCCGTCATTGGGCAGGCAATGCCGGTCCGGTCGGCGTGTTCGACGCCAAAGCCGACGCGATCGCAGCACTCGAAGCCTGCGGCGCGCCGGTCGAGCGGCTGCAGATCGAGGCCGGCGGCCCCGCCTGGTATCATCCCGGCCGTTCCGGCACCATCAAGCTCGGGCCTAAAGTGATTTTGGGAACGTTTGGCGAATTCCATCCCAAGACGCTGGAGGAACTGGACGTCTCCGGGCCGCTCTGCGGCTTCGAAGTGTTCGTCGATGCCGTGCCCGAGCCGAAGGCCAAGCCGACGCGGACAAAACCGAGGCTGGAACTGTCCGCCTTCCAGGCGGTCAAGCGCGACTTCGCCTTTGTCGTCGACCAGGCGGTCGAAGCCGGCACGCTGACCCGCGCCGCACTTGCCGCCGACAAGAAGCTGATCACCAACGTCTCGGTCTTCGATGTTTTCGAAGGTGCGTCACTGGGTGCTGCCAAGAAGTCGATCGCCATCGAAGTATCGATCCAGCCGGTGGAGAAGACGCTGACCGATGAGGATTTCGAGGCGCTGGCAAAGCGTATCGTCGAGAATGTGCACAAGCAGACCGGCGGCGTGCTGCGCGGCTGAGACGATGGACCATAGAGGTCTGACTGTCGGCGGGACAGCGCCCCCCTCTGTCCTGCCGGACATCTCCCCCACTTGGGGGGAGATTGGCAGCTTCGCCGTCCCACTCAGTTTCCTGCGTTGATAGTTAGCGAAAGCGGAGGAGATCCGATCTCCCCCCTTGTGGGGGAGATGTCCGGCAGGACAGAGGGGGGCGCTGTCCCGCCAACGTCTCGCAATCTTCTGCAACGCGGCATTCGAACAAAAAGGACGCCGAAGCGTCCCTCTCGGTTGTCTCTGACGTCCAATGCTCACCCGTTAACCAGCGCCAGCGCCTCCTCGGTGTAGCGCTTGCCGGTGACCTTCTCCGGCGACAGGGCGTCGCCGATGGCGGCCACCTCGGCCCGGCTCAGCACGATCTGTGCCGCTGCCGTGTTTTGCTCGAGGTGGCGAATCTTGCGGGCGCCGGGGATCGGCACGATGAAATCGCCCTGATGCAGCACCCACGCCAGCGCCAGTTGTGCCGGTGTCACGCCCTTGTCGGTGGCCATATTTTCAAGCGTGGCAATGACCGCCGCATTGGCCGCCATGGCATCGGCCTGGAAGCGCGGCAACCCACGGCGCCAGTCGTCGGCGCCGAGAACCTCTGGCTTGGCGATCGTGCCGGTCAGCAGGCCGCGGCCGAGCGGGCTGTAGGGTACAAAGCCGATGCCGAGCTCGCGGCAGACGGCAAGCACCTCTTCTTCCGGATCGCGGCTCCACAGCGAATATTCGCTCTGCACGGCTGATATCGGATGCACGGCATGCGCCCGGCGAATGGTCGCCGCACTCGCCTCCGACAGGCCGAGCGCGCGCACCTTGCCCTCGCGCACCAGCTCAGCCATGGCGCCGACCGTATCCTCGATCGGCACGTTCGGATCGACACGATGCTGATAGTAGAGGTCGATCACCTCGGTGCCCAGCCGCTTCAATGACGCTTCGGCCACCGCCTTGACGTGTTCGGGACGGCTGTCGACGCCGGCCATGCGCTCGACGCCATTGCCTTCTTCGAGAATCTTGAAGCCGAACTTTGTCGCGATCGTCACCTGATCGCGCACCGGCTTCAACGCCTTGCCGAGCAGGATCTCATTCTCGTACGGGCCGTAGACTTCGGCCGTGTCGAAGAAATTGACGCCGATCTCTACGGCACGGCGCAGTGTGGCGATCGCGTCCACCTCCGGCTGGCCGCCATAGCCGAAGCTCATCCCCATGCAGCCGAGGCCGACCGGATAGACGTCAAGTTCATTTCCAAGCTTGCGGGTTTGCATCACGCGTCTCCTTGTTGTGATGCGGCAGAGATAGCGCCTTGCAACGCGTTCGATAATCGGCTCTCATCCGCACGGGCTGTTCTAAAAGATAGATCAATGAACCGAACTCACCTCTCACAGCTTGCAGTGTTTGCTACCGTCGCCCAGTGCGGCAGCTTTCGCGGTGCCGCCAAGGAGCTTGGCATTGCGCCCTCCGCAATCAGCCATGCGGTTTCAAGCCTGGAAGCGCGTCTTGGCGTGCGGCTCCTGGCGCGCAGCACGCGCAGCGTCGCCCCGACCGAGGAAGGCGCGCAGCTGCTCGAGCGGCTGAGGCCGGCGCTGTCGGAGATCGATCTGGCGCTGGAATCGGCGCTCGAGGCGCGCGACCGGCCGGCCGGCAATCTCAGGCTGACCGTGCCGCGCACCGCAGCCCACTTGGCGCTGACGCCGCGGCTCGGCGCCTTTGCATCGGCCTATCCGGACATCGTCCTGGAGATCGTCATCGAAGACCGCTTCACCGATGTGGTCGAAGGCGGCTTCGACGCCGGCGTCCGGCTCGGCGAGAGCCTGCAGCGCGACATGATCGCTGTGCGCATCGGGCCAAACCTTCGCGGCGCCGTCGTCGGCGCGCCATCCTATTTCGCGACCATGCCGAGGCCGCGCTACCCGCACGATCTCGCCGGTCACCGTTGCCTCCGCTTTCGCTTCTCCAGCGGCATCCTCTACCGCTGGGAATTCGAGAAGGACGGCGAGGAGATCGAGATGGCGGTGCAAGGGCCGCTGATTCTCGACGAGGACCATCTGATCGCCCATGCGGCGGTCGACGGCGCCGGGCTCGCCTTCCTGTTCGAGGATTATGTTCGCGATGCCATTGCCGCCGGCAAGCTCATTCGCGTGCTGGAGGACTGGTGCCCGCCGTTCGACGGTTTCTTCGTCTACTACCCGAGCCGCCGCCAGATGCGGCCGGCGCTCAGGGCCTTCGTCGATTTCTTCAAGACGGCGGGATAGACTGTCGGCAGTGGAAGAAAGCCGGGGCCGCGATCGTTTGCTGGCCATGCCCGCATTGATCACAAACGACACCACCCGCTACGGCTGGGCGGCGATCGTCCTTCACTGGCGGATCGCCGCGATCTTCATCGGCCAGTTCGTGCTCGGCGTCGTCATGATGCGGCTGTCCAGCCAGCGCACCGCCTTCGAACTGATCCAGCTGCACAAATCCTTCGGCTTTCTGCTGCTCGGGCTGGTCATCCTGCGCATCGCCTGGCGTGTCGGCAATGCGGTGCCGGCGCTGCCGCGCTCGGTCGGGCCTTTCGAGCGCCGCGTGGCGCCACTCGTCCATTTCGCGCTTTACGGCTTTCAGCTCGCGCTGCCGCTGTCCGGCTGGGCGCTGGTGTCGGTGTCGATGCTGGAGATCCCGAGCATGCCGTTCAACCTGTTCGTCATGCCGGACCTGCCGCTGGCTGAATCAGACGCGGCGGAAAGCTTCTGGACCTCGGCGCATTGGTATCTCGCCTATGCCGGCATCGGACTTGTCGCCTTGCATTTCGCTGCGGCGCTGCGCCATCATTTCTGGCTGAAGGACACGGTACTGACGCGCATGGTCACGCCTTCGTCGGATCACAGCGCGGAATAGAGCAGGCGGCTCATTCGTTAATGGGGCGAGGACGCAAAAAAATGCGTTGCCTCCAAAAAAGGGATCACGTCCATGGTTGCGCGCATCTTCGGATTTGCGGCGCTCGCTGCTTGCCTTGCCATGCCTGTTTTCGCGGCGGCCGCTCTCACGGACGCCGCCGGCAGCTACACGATCAACCCGGCCAGTTCCAGCATCCGTTTCTGGGCAAGGCCGGCGGCGGCGGGCTCGATGGCGCCTTCGCCCGTTTCAAGGGCAGCATTCGCATCGACAACAGTGATGTCGGGCGCTCCCGGGTCAATATCACCATCTTTCCCGAAAGCGTCGGCACCGGCCAGAGCCGCGTCGACGCCTTCCTTCGATCCGACGCGGTGTTCGACGCCGCCAACAACCCGGAAATCCAGTTCCGCTCGACCAGCGTGAAACGCACCGGAGACACGTCAGCCGTCGTCACCGGCCGTTTGACGGCGCGCGGCAAGACCTTTCCGGAAAAATTCACGGCCGAGCTCGCCGGCCTCAAGGCTGGCACGATCAGATTCCACGTCACCGGCAAGGTGCTGCGGTCGCGCTACGGCATGGATGTCGGCACGCCGATCTATTCGAACGTCGTCGACTTCGACATGACGCTGACCGGCAAAAGGGGCTGCGCGCTTCTTCCTCGCCCCCGCGAGAGCGGGGGAGAGGTGGGGGGGGGGGGGGGGGGGGGGGGGGGGGGGGGGGGGGGGGGGGGGGGGGCGGGGGGGGCGGGGGGGGGGGGGGGGGGGGGGGGGGGGGGGGGGGGGGGGGGGGGGGGGGGGGGGGGGGGGGGGGGGG